>JBBSDC010000150.1:0-9482 GCA_038249705.1 Bacteroidales bacterium
CCAGAAACAATACGAATCAACATCATTGAAAGTGCATGGCCTGTTTGTCGGAAGAATTCCTGCAGCAAAAATACCGGTTACTTTACAAACCAGTGATGCAGCGTTAAGACTATGGGTTTCGATAGCCACAGCAAGCAACTGCTTGTTTTCCTCGTTTTTGGCCTGATAAATTGTTCTAAGACTATCAATTACTTGTTCGTACTTATTAAAAACTTCGCTTTCTGAAATTTTACCATTAGTAATTGGTATTGAAATAAATACAGAATCGGTCCATGTTTTTTCAGTTTCGCGCGAAGCATCGCCATACGTAAAATTTGTTGTTGCCCCAATATACCAAATGGCACTATCGATGCTCATTTCGGCAGTGCTTTTCAAATGAGATTTTCCTCGTTCTTTAAAACTATTGAGCATTGTGGCTAACTTTAAATCGCTGGCAGGGATATTCTGGGGGCTGTTAGCCTGTTGCTCTTTTTTACAGGAAGCAATAATGCTAACTGCAAATAAAATGATGAGCAAAAACGTAAAATTGAATTTTGTTTTCAGACTTAAATTGAATTAAAGTTAAAAATTGTATGGATTGAAAATTTATTATTGATTTGTAGGCTTATGCTATTAGTTGTTGTTTCTATATTATTGGTGATATCGGGAACCTTAATTATTTTCGCTGTTAGATGGTGTTAAAATTACAACGCGCTAAATAAAAGTCAATACTTAAATGATATAATTTTATTCCGAAAAGGTATATTATTATACCTTTCGGGATGTTACCAGTGTTCAAACGCACTGAAATCAATGGTTTCACTATTTTTACAGTAAAAGCAGTGTAAGAAAAAAGTTATATATTTGGAGTGTGAATTATTACTATTGGAAATAAAAGTAAAGTACTGTGGTTTAACAGTATAACATATTAAAATTAATTCATACAAACGAATACATAATCCATTCTGCTGATTTTTATTAATAAATTTTACTCTTATGGAAAGCACCAAGAAATTCGGAGATTTAAGTAACCTACGTTTTAAAATAATGGATTACAGGCAGTCATTAAACAATAAACAAACCAGTGTAGGAAGGGATATAGGCTTGTCGCAAAAGCAATACAGTAATATTGAGGCAGGTAAAGTAGAATTAAAATTACAGGTATTTCTCCAGGTAGCTTATTCGCTCCATATTAATCCCTGCGATCTGCTTGATGAATCAGGTTTACTTAAAGAATTTGCACCGTGTAAAAAATCAGAGATTATCACCCAGCTTAAAGCACAGATTGTTGAATTGAAGGAACAAAATTCGTTTCTGAAAGATGTTATACATAAGCTTGACCCACTTAAAGAGATTTAACCCAAATTACACAATAGATTAATCAATTAATAAAATCTAAAGTTTTAATGAGAGCATATTGAAATCCAAAGATATAAATAGCCGGGGTTAGCCTGACTAACTAGACGGGTTGGCGTTAATAAGATTTTTAACACTTTCAAAATTGAACCCGAAATGTGATGTGGCTGTACCGGTAGTTTTCGATGAAAGACATAGAAGATTTCTTACTTCTTTATCACCAGTTTATCTGTTAATTCGCCGCTTATACTTTGTATATTCATGATATAAGTTCCCTGAGCGAGGGCACTTAAATTGATTTTGAGTGATCTAATGCCCAACACATTACTATTTTCGAGGGAATATACCAGTTTATTATCCATCGAAGTTATCCTGATACCAATATTTTCATTTGTTGATGAAGAGAGTTCAATTGTAAAATGTCCATTCGTAGGATTTGGATAATATTTTACGCTCACATCTCCAGCTTTTTTCTCATTACAATCCGTAACAATTTTAACCGACATGGAATTGGAAGTTGCACAACCATTAAGTCCGGTTACCTTCACGCTGTATTTTTTAATTTCACCGGCATTGCCCGATATAGTGGTATTGATAAATCTGGTTGTAGCTTCGCCCGGATTCCAAAGGTAACTGCCTGCACTGTCCGCATCAGCTTGCAGTATCACCTGCTGACCAGGGCATCCTTCAACAGGTCCAAGCATTTCAACAACAGGCGGTTGCAAAACATTCACCGTGGCAAACCATCCCAAACGCGATATACACCCCGCCAAATTCATGATGGAGTCTATCAGGAAGGTAGTTGTAATTTGTGGTGATACAGGAATAAGCAGCAGTGGTTTCACGATATTAAGAGTACTTCCGTCGGAAAGATAAACCCGCCACGGTCCCTGCCCGGTAAAACTGAGTTTCAGAAATGTGGTATCGCCCTTGCAAATGGTAGTATCGCCTGCAAGCGAGGCGGTAAATCCGGGGTAAATGTTCAGTAATAAAGTATCGGAAATTTGTCCGCAAACAGCTTCACCAGTAATATTTAAAATCAACATGGTTTTCTTGCTTTGAATATCATAGGCACCAGGTACAAACTGTGTTATCAATGAATCGGGATTACTGAAAACTCCATCGCCTGGAGTAGTCCAATATGCTGAAATATAATTAGTTGCTAAGGCTGAAGTCCAAAATTCTTCGCTTGTACAGGTAAATGTATCGGGACCGGCATACACTGATGGTTTGGGCGCTATGGTTAATACCAGTGTATCTTTTACTATTTCGCCATACGAAAATCCTGTTAAAGAAACGAAAAGCTGAACCGAACCGGCAGCAACATCAGCCGGGCTTGGAAAATATAATGGGTTGAAAATTGTTGCATCGTTAAAATAGCCTGAACCTGAAGAACTCCACAACAGCGACTGATAATTGGTTGAAACTGCTTCCGGATGAAAGGAATTGCCTTCGCAGATACGTGCATCGGCACCAGCATTTACGGTTGTGCGTTGTTGCACAGGAAACTGAATAAAATCGATCCATGCAGCATCATATCCAACGTTAAGCCCGAGATCTTTTGTGTATTCCCATTTCACCGTGTGAATTCCTGCCGGAACAGGAAAAGAAACTCTCTCCCAGTCTTTCTCACCCGACCATTGCCCGACTTTGAGTTTATCAATGTAAAAACTCAGGAAATCGTAACTCAACTCGGAGGAAACTTTGCGGTAAAAGGAAATACTGTCGTCGGCAGCCAGGTTTAAAACCATATACAAGGATGAAGTATCAAGGCTTTTGATATAGCCGGAGCGAAGGCTGTAAATACCTTCATAAACCATAAAGTTATTGATGTTCCATGGTTTTGCGCCACCGGTTTGCCAGGCCATTTTGGTAAGATCGCCGCTTTCCCAATCTTCGGTAAGCACACCTATTTTTTTTACAAATAATTTTCCAAAACGCTGACTGCTGTATGTAAGCGTATCAACAAATCCGGCTGACATGCCTGCTTCAGCAGCAGGATCGACAATTACCTGCCATAAAACGATATGGCTTTCGCCGGGTGCCAGTTGTGGCGAATCCACTTCTGTGTTCACGATATGGCATAGCGGAGATAATGACGACAACTTGCTTTTTGCAGATTGTACCACATAATCTCCGGTATTGGAAAGTACGCTGCCAATTGAAACGGATTCGCCGGGATCGAGTTGGTTGTTGTTATTTCCGGAAGTATCAATTATAAAAAAAGGGCCGATAGTAAGATCCGGTGCATGTGAACGGATTACCAGGCTGCTTGTAAAAGTGCTGTCGTTAAAATCGGTTGCACTCAGTGTAAAAACAACATCGATACCATCAGGAATTGAATCGGAAAACCGGACAAGAAAAGCTTCAGGGATTTTTTTCATCTGCCCTGTTTCGAAATCACCAAAATACTGGGTGTTATTGATCACCTGCACAAATGGTGACTCGCAACTGAGAGTTACGTTTACCAGGCTATCGGGCTGATCGCCTATATTACGCATAGTAAGCGACAGCGAAAATGTTTCACCGTATTCTGCTTTTGTATTACCATTTCCAGCCGCAGTATCATTTATGATGTGTGTATAGTAGTCGATAAAAGGCTGACCTGCTGGCGGCCCTATCCTGAATGGCGATACATAACCCATTGCTTCGCCGGTACGGTTATCCGTCCAACAGGGGAATACCATCCCGCCTTTTGATGTAATCCCAAGGTAATCGCCAAAATAATTATCAGCCATTCCGGTAAGAGGCTGAGGCGTAAAAGCCACATCGCTAACCCTGAAATCCTGCCATGACAGGCCTCCGTTTTTCGAAACAGCTACCCAGGTTTCACACATATCGTCCGGCACATTGCGATCGTCGTAAAACACTACAGCCAGGTTACCGTTTTCCGGATCGCAGGTTATCCAGGGGAAATAGTGCTGTTTACCAAGGCCGGGAGCATCTTGGTTTATTTTTGACGGTTCGCTCCAGGAATTACCTTTATCAGTTGATTTCATCAGGTAAATATCTACGCCGGTTCCTTCATTAATGCCTGGCTCTCCAACGTTAGCCCATACCACATAAATGCTTCCCCGGTCGGGACCATTGCTGATATCCACAGCCATGGAAGGAAATGAATTTACCCGCATTTGTTTGCTTACTCCACGGGTACGGATGCCTTTAACATTGCCGATAATCCGTTTTGCCGGTTCCCACGATTGTCCTCCGTTGAATGAGCGTGCAAAGCCAACTGCCTTTTCATCAGCCGGCCAGCTATCGTATATTGCCCAGGTTGCGTACACTTCGCCAAGCGGGCCGGTATGAATATTAATTCCCTGATTGTGACTTCCAGCGGCTACCTGGCTGCTGATTAAAGCAGGCATTTGCCACGCAAGTCCACCGTCCATGGAACGTGAAACCTGCACTTGCCCTGCACTTGAGGTGCCACTGCCAATTACTGTCCAACCGTCGTAAAGGTTTCCCAGATAAGGGCTTGTAAGGCTATTGTCAATCCACAAATGATTTTTATCAAGCAGGCTCCCGAAACCTGTCGGGGCGGAAGCCACACCTCTTTTAAGCCATGTTTGACCGTTATCATTCGAATAGGAAATTCCTTGTCCGCCACCCGAAAAGATATATCCGACAAACAACCGGCCGCTCCTGTTAATAGCTACGGCAGGATCTCCAAAATTATATCCTCCTACTCCTACAATTGTTCCATCCCATGAATTTCCTCCGTTATCGCTCTGCAGTGCGTCGGCACCGTATTGTGTTCCTATGTATGGAGCCGGATGCGAATTATTGGAATTCAACAGGTTCAATCCATTTTCGGGATCAACGAAAATGGAGTTTTCGGATTGCAGGGTGTTGGTTTCGGTAACGCGGATATCAGGTGAATCGTAGGTTGCAATTCCTGGTGCTGAAAGCTTGGCAGAACGCTTTATAACCGCAGGTGCAGGTTTTGCAGGTTGTACCGGAATCAGTCCCAGCTCGGCCATCCTCCGCCAATAGCCCATGTTATCAATACGGGTATCGGGAACATATTTTTCGGGCATATCGCGGGCAGGCATGAATTCCTGTGCCTGTAAAGATGGTCCGGCCAAAACCAGAATAGCAATCAGAATACCCATATATACCACAGGAAAAATCCTCAAGGCATGGTAAAACTGCTGAACTTTTCCTGCTTTTTTCATTTCCTGAAAGAATATTTATAAAAATAAGACAAAAAGAGTCAGGCCATCCGCGACATAAACATTGAACATCATAAAATTGATATCCAATGGATTGCATACAATTCAAATTTGCTTTTTGCTAATCTAATAAACAATAAATGACCGCGAAATGTTGATTTCCCCGGATGCAATTTCACATGTATAATAACCTGGTTTCAGCATTGAAACATCAACGGCTTTTATCAGATGGCCTTCAGTATCAGTAACTAATTCCTGCGCTGTTACTACATTTTTACCTTCGTTGTTAAAAATCCGAAGTACACAATTACTTTTTGAAACAAGGCTAGCTTCAATGTTTATGCGATCATGAGCCGGATTTGGCGAAAGGTTCAGACTCCATTGACCAGCTATGGTTTCGTGAGTAGCAGTATAATCAACAAAAGCGGGGAAAACTATAAAATCGACCCATGCACAGTCGCCGCCGGTTGAAGTAAAATTATCCTTGGTATAAATCCATTTAAAAGTATGAACGCCTTCGGTAACCGGGTAACTGTTACGCTGCCAGGGAACAATGCCCGACCATTCGCCCATAGTTTGTATATCGATTAAAAATTTAAGGTTATCAAAAATTTCTTCCGACGATACTTTCGAATAAAAGGAGATACTGTCGTTACCCAGCACATTCAGGGTAATGTTCATTGTTGATTGCTGGTTGTGGCCGATGGGTGCCGAGCGGCTGCAATATTCACCTTCGAGGGGATCAACGTTGGTAATATTCCAGAATTTCTGCCCCAGAGTTGACCATGGGAATTTATTATAATCGCCGGTTTCAAAATCCTCGACTATTAAGCGGATTGTGGGGTAAAATAATGCCACTGCCTGATAACCGCCCGAAGCCAGAACATACTCAAGTTCAACTATAGAAGCAGCCGGGGCATCCGCACTCACTTGTACTTCGAACTGTGCATTTGCCTGGGCGCCTGCCGCAAGAGTACCAAGCTGATAAACGGCAGAAACTATTGTAAACCAAGGGCTTGTGGTAGTTAAGGTTCCGGTGGTATTGCCGCAGGCTGCATTCCCATTATTCATTGACTGAATAAGTAAAGTTGCCGTTTCGCCGGGATCGAGTTTCCCATCACCATTGCCGCTGCCCGAATCATCAATTACCAGGCTTCCTGCCGAAAGTGCAGGAGCATAACAGCTGATAGTAAATTCCGAAAGCCATGTATTTCCTGCTTCCGCTTTCAATCCGAAAAGAACTTCGTGTCCGTTGGGGATCGTATCAGAAATAACGAATTCAAACGCGTTGATGATGGTAACTGTATCTCCCGAAAGTATTGACGGATAAATTTGAGTGCTGTCAGTAATTGTAATGTATGGATCAGAAGTTGAAAGTGTGACCGTTACATTGAGCGCTTCGGTGCCTCCCACGTTGCGCATACCTGTGGTAAGCAGAATAGTTTCACCAAAATCGGGTTGGTTGTTCTGGTTTCCTGTCGGATCGTTTACCAGACTTTGGGCATAAACCACAAAAGGACCGGCAACAGAAAGAAAAGCAAAATTGTATGTAGTTGGCTTACAGTTATATCCGGAAACTATAAGTTGCGCATCACCTGCATCCTGAACCATAACATCAAAATTGATTATCGCCTGCCCAAAAATATCGGTAACCGATTTGCCAATTACAATTCCGTCCTTCATAGCTACGCATGTTAATCCGGAGGCCGGATTACCACCCGAACTTATGCTAACTTCCATGGAAGCAGTTCCAATAAGAACAGTTGCCGGATAGGTAGTATTAATTGCGATCGGATTATCAGTAAACACTGCAAAAGCAGGATCGCCAAGTACATTGCAATCGTAAAAACACCAGCGTAATGCGCCGGGCTCCCATTGTCCGGGAGCTGTAACCCACGAAGCGGTAGCAATTTTCGATTCCATATGCGCCCTGCCAATGCGATTGAGGCTATCGTTGTATAGTGCATCCATGAATTCGCGGTGCAAATGAGCTGATGGTCCTTCTGTCTGCCCTTCGTTAAACCAACCAAAACGGGAGTTTCCTATAAAAGCTGCTGCAAAATTATCAATGGTCACCATTTTTTCAGCAATACAATCGTTGTAATCAAAGGCGCCACACAAGCAGCCATGAGTATAAACGATGGTAAAATTATGATCGATGCCATTCAACCCATTGAAATTCGCATTAGTGATATCACTGTTGGAGAGTTTCATCACATAGGTTTCGTTGGCATGGCCGACATGGTTAAGCATTGGGCGACCCATATTGAGGTGATTCATCAGATCCTGACCCGACCAGTAATTTGTTTCATCGTACAAATGATCGAAAGGATAGTCCTGCGGAATACCTATAGTAGTATAGCCGTTGTCGGAATGCTCGCCTTTGAGTAACTCAAGGTAATCGCTGCCCCATGTATCCGGATTATAATACAGATTTTCGCCTGCCATTAAAATATTGCGGAATTCGCCGGCGATGGGTTCAAACTGGTATTTATAACTTTTATTCAGCATATGCTCAAGTTCAAAACTTTGGCTGAAAGGCATCCTGGCAACAGCGATATCCGGTAACAGATCATCCTCACCGGGTTCGCCCCAAAAAGCATCACCATCGTTGTTCCAGTTTCCATCGAGTGCGGAATAGTATAAATCGGCAGGGATATTCTGGTCGGAATAACCTCCGCCAGAAACTACTGTACAGTAAAATCCACGGTGAGGTATCAGTTCAATATCACCACCTAACAAAACGTATTGTACTCCGTGTGTCTGGTATTCCTGGATTATAAAATTCCTGATTTTCTCAGGAGTATCCTGTCCGGCCATTGTTGTAATAATACTATCTCTGGTAACCACCAGCGAGGTAATTCCTTCTTTCTGATAACCAGCCTGCATTCCGGCAAATGAGTTTTTATAAGCGGGAGTGGTAATGATCAACAGGTCGTAATTACCGACTGTTGTCTTTTGCCGGCTTTTATATGCATGATCCATTTCACTGTTATCAGCAAGTTTTGATGCTTGTTTATTCGGAACGATAAGGTTATCAAGTGCTTTTTTCGCTTTAAAATCGGGAACTGTGCGGATTATAACTTTTGCAGAAGTAAAATACGAAAGTTTTCCGGTAACCGGATTGTACTGTGCCGGGGTGAAAGTAGTAAGGGCAAACGACCTGCCATTCAGATAGGCGGTAATAAGCTGACCTTTGGGATCGGAGGGAAAAACAGCATTGCGGCTGTATATATCATTATCTTTTTTAAAAGTACCGGAGCCGCTTTCGGAAACCGGCCTTACTTCCTGCTGAGGATACAGTTTAAACTCACCCGGCAGAACTACTTCGCCCGAAAAAACGATTTCGATTCCTACAGCGGCCTCACCCGGGGGAAGCATCAGGTTAACCTGGCGATAAGGCATAAGCGGTTGCCCATATTGCGCAGTAGGCATTGTATTGTCAAGGTTAAATACCTGGTAACCATCGGTATGGCGTATAGCCGGATTTGCAAAATGATATGTTTTTTCAACTTTTCCAGCTGTAGCGGTAAAAGTAAGTGCGACCAGGAGACTAAAAATCAGTGTAAAGGACTTCATAATGTAAGATTGTTTTTCGACTTGAATTAGAATTGTCAAATTTCAGCAAAAAAGTAATATGGAAGGGAGAAAAATATAAAGGATGTTGGAAGTGGGATGTGGGATGTGATGATGTGAGGATGTGGGATGTCAGAACTCAGAAGTCGGGAGCCCGGTATTCACCCATTTTTACGTTCATTGCGGAGACGCAAGCATTGCGGAGACGCAAGCATTGCGGAGACGCAAGCATTGCGGAGACGCAAGCATTGCGGAGACGCAAGCATTGCGGAGACGCAAGCAGTGCGGAGACGCAAGCAGTGCGGAGACGCAAGCATTGCGGAGACGCAAGCAGTGCGGAGACGCAAGCAGTGCGGAGACGCAAGCATTGCGGAGACGCAAGCAGTGCGGAGACGCAAG
>JBBSDC010000151.1:0-9317 GCA_038249705.1 Bacteroidales bacterium
CACATCCCTTCGAAAGGAGGATGTTTCCGTTCAATCAATAATACATAACGCTGATTATTAGCTAATTTTATAAGTACAATATCAGCGGTTACCGCCGGACGGGGATATTCGTAGCAATAGTTCATGTGTAATTAATTCACTAAAAGGTAGTTAATGTGTTTGCGATTTATGATTTACGATTTACAGGGTACGAGTTACGATTTACGATTTATGAGGTACGAGGTACGATTTACGAGGTACGATTTACGAGGTACGATTTACGATTGGGGAACTTTGAATTTTGAATTCTTTCCTTTTTTTGCCACTAAAGCACTGAGAGCACTAAGTTTCACTGAGGAATCATATCAATTAGCCCTTAACTTTGAATTCTTACTTCAAACTAATCCTCACCCTCTTCTTCTTCCATAAATACTTCCTGAAAATGCCCGCCTGTTCCGGCAACCACCAGTACAATTTCCCCTTTCGGTGGATGTGCTTTGTACCATGTGGCAAGTTCGGTTAAAGTTCCGCGCCGGTTTTCCTCGTATATTTTCGTGAGCTCGCGCGAAACACAAGCCTGCCTTTCAGCCCCCAGGTGCTCAGCCAACTGCTCCAGACTTTTCACCAGTCGGAAAGGCGATTCGTATAAAATAAAAGTATAAGGTTGCCGCGTCAGTTCTTTCAACCGGGTTTGCCGTCCTTTTTTATGTGGCAGAAATCCTTCGAACATAAAACGGTCGCTCGGCAGTCCGGAATTAACCAGTGCCGGGACAAATGCGGTGGGGCCAGGGAGGCATTCAACGTCAATCCCGGCTTGTATGCAGGCGCGTGTCAACAAAAAGCCCGGATCGGAAATTCCGGGTGTACCAGCATCCGAAATAAGTGCCATGCTGGTTCCTTCCCTGATTTGCCGCACCAGGCTTTCGGCCATTTTATGCTCATTAAACTGGTGATGGGCAAGTACCTTTTTATCAATTTCGTAATGACGGAGTAATTTCGACGAGGTGCGAGTGTCCTCGGCCAGTATTATATCCACTTCCTTTAATATCCGCAATGCCCGCAGAGTAATATCCTCAAGGTTGCCGATAGGAGTGGGGATGAGGTAGAGTTTCATTGTTCAGGGGGTTAGGTGTAAGGGGTTTGAATGCTTTGAAATGTTTGAATGGTTTGGGCCTTGGATTTTTTAACCACTAAGGCACTAAGAACACTAAGAGACACTAAGGAGTTATGATGAATTTGTAATTTGTGATTTGTGATTTGCTGTAGCGAAGCGGTAGTTGGAGTGTAACGGAAGCCAAGCTTTAGCATGGTGGCGCTTTGCGTCATGATTTTTGATTTGGTATTTGGTATTTGGGTTTTGGTAGTTGGAATTAGATCCTTTAATCCCTGAACCCATCCATAAAGTCCCTCATCAATCTAAAAATATCGTTGTATTCCGAAAGAGGGAGTTTGCCGCTTTGGTCGTCTGGATTATGGTATTCGGTAAATTCCTTACCGAGAGAATAGATAAACACTGCCGGAACACCTTTCTGGTAAAACGGACAATGATCGCTGTTACACGATTCGCCGCGTTCTTTAACAGTAAGTATGTATTCGTTATCGGCATTTAGTTGTACCATTCGCTCATACTCATCCCTGAATTTGGTTGCATTCACTACAGTTATTCCTTCGCTTCCGGTGCCAACCATATCAAGGTTTACCAGAAATTTTACCTTTTTCAGATCAACCGGCGGATAAGCGGCACAGTATTTTGCACCCAATAATCCGGCTTCCTCTCCGCTTAAAAGTATGAAAGCTATCGAATAATATGGCTGGTTGCCAGGTTGCGAATAATGCCTGGCCAGATCGGTAACCATGGCTGTACCACTTGCATTATCGTTAGCTCCGGGGTAATACACTTCGCTTCCCATACGGCCAAGATGATCGTAATGCGCCGTGAATATGAGAAAGGTATCTGCTTGTACCAGGCCTTTAACATAACCCATTACGTTTGATGTTTTGTGCTGAGGTACAAATTCCGACTCCACTTCAAGACTAAAATTTTTAAGTTTTTTCGGTAGCGCTTCACGTTTCAGATCTACAACGGTATAATTTCTGGCTTTAAAACCAATCATCATGCTACCTGTGAGTTTTGCATCGCTTACGTAAATAAGCCCCGGAGCTTTAAGGAAATTATAAAATTTCAGCGAATCGCACAGCCACAGCGCCTTTTTATCCGTAATTCCTTTTTGATCAATAAGTATAAACTTTTTGCTGTAATCGCGCGACGAAAATTTCTTCAATTTTTTTGCATCCAGCAGAATTTCAGGTGTCAAAGCAGCAACCTCGTAAGTTCCGTTCATATCAGGTGTAGCAGCCCAAACCTGGAAATCGGAACCTGCCTCCAGTTTTTTGCCATTAGCGGTAGCGTCAAGTTTTCCCGCTAAAGTATTCATCGGAAAAGTGTAGGCTTGCCTGTATCCCTTAGCCAGCGGGCGCAATCCCAGTTTCTCAAACTCAGCGGATAAAAACTGCGCTGCAATCCTATCGCCATCAGCCACATAACCCCTGCCATGCATACCCGGAGCTGCTAATGTATCAATAAGCGAACGTGCATAATTCATATCCTGAGCAACAGCTATCTGCGCAAGCAAAATGAGTATGACAGGTAAAAATTTTATTTTCACAGGATGTATATGGAGATTATACGATTATTTTATTCGATTACCAGAAGTTTCAAAGTTTACATTTCAGATCACCAGCCTCCCAACCCCAAAACACCAAAACCCCAACCCCAAAACCCCAAAACCCCAACCCCAAAACCCCAAAACCCCAACCCCAAAACCCTTCTAAATAAACCTTCTCTTTACAAAATCCTTCAACCTCTGTAGTGTTTCTTCTTTATTTTGCCATTCCGATGAATGATATTTCTGCAATATCCAGCCTGCTTCATCCGCATTTACGGCTTTATTGATGCGGGTTATGGCTTCATCATACTGAGCCGGGTTGTTACCGAACAATTCGTTTATAAAAGTGAATTTATCATTAAGTCCTATGCCAGTGGCCAGATCGGCAATGGGTTGAAATTGCATGCGGCCACCAACAAAACTGTTAGCAGATGATGCAGCTATAGTTTCGCTAAGCGATTTGTTTGCCGTATTGAACCTGTCGGCCAGCAATGACGATTCATGTTTTTCGGTAGTGTAAGTTTTCTCGGTGTTTGGTTCAGCGGGTTTTTGCATTTCCGGAATTTCTTCTTTAGCTGTAACTGTATTTTCGCCCACAGGGGAATGAAACGTTTCAGTTTCGTCGATTTCCGGTTCTGCTATATAGTCGTTTTCAACAATTTTTTACGATTCAATTTCTGGGATTTTTTCCGTTTCAGGCTCAGTTTCCGTTTCCGGTTCAGCAAGAGACTCTGATGTTGGTTCCGTAGCAGCTTCAACTATAGGTTCAGGCTCTTTTTCAGGTTGCGGTTTCTGAAAAGCAGCAGGGGCAGCTTCTTCTTCCTGCACAGGATGGGAGCTTTCGCTAACTTCAGCAGATTTGGCCTGCACATGAGTATTTACTGATGTTGCAACAGTAACTTCAGGTTTATTCTGGTTCTGCTGCAGGGTAAGGTTAACCTGTCCGATGGTTTTAAATGTATCGTAAAGTTTGCGCAGATCATCAAGTAACAAGTCGAGCTCGACCTGCGAAATCTGTCCCGCCGGAACGTATAATTGATTGTATCGTGAAACTACTTTTCTGATCAGATTGTCGGCATCACGGGTTAAAAGGTTCAAATCCATCTTATTGTAAATAGTTAATGGTTATTTTTAAAATTGACATGCGGTACTTTGCAAATGGTAAATTTAAATCAGCATTTGTTCTGCAGCATATATACTATTGCATACCTTGTTGAAAGAGTGGCGGCCTTTGCTTTTCCATATAACGAATTTCTTGTTTTTATGGAGGTATGAAGCAGCCGGGAAACAATTATTTCAGTAAGTTTGCGTTCCTTAACAAGGGCTAAAATTAGCAAAGAATAAACTACACAGCATATGTTTCTTGAAAAATCCACTAACAATCCATCACAAAGCAGAGGCGGCTGGATCGAAGTAATTGTTGGTTCCATGTTTTCGGGAAAAACTGAGGAATTGATCCGCAGACTTAACCGCGCTCGTATTGCAAGGCAAAGGGTGGAAATTTTCAAGCCTGAAGTAGATAAACGTTATGATGAAACAAATGTTGTTTCGCACAACGAAAACAGCATCCGTTCCATTCCTGTTCAAAACGCATCGCAGATTTTACTCTACATTGATGGAATGGATGTGGTGGGAATAGATGAAGCTCAGTTTCTGGATGACGACCTTCCTGCAGTGTGCAACTACATTGCCAACCAGGGAATCAGGGTTATTGTGGCCGGTCTGGATATGGATTTCCAGGGGAAACCATTCGGGCCAATACCGGCGCTGATGTCAACTGCCGAGTATGTTACTAAAGTTCATGCAATATGTATGCGCTGTGGCGATCTGGCGCACTATTCGCATCGTACTAACGATAGCGAAAAACTGGTACAGCTCGGCGAAAAAGATAATTACGAACCCTTGTGCCGGAAATGTTATACGGATATAAAGACTGGTTTTAAAAGTTGATGAAGGGTGTCAGTGTCTGGCGAACAGAGGGCTGCAAAAAGTGCATAAAGAAATTTTAACACTAAAACTGCAAAAAAAATTTTCAGAACGAGTCACATTCTCTTCATCATAAACCCTTGCTTTTCATAGCCTGCTTTTTGTTTCTGGTATTTTCATTATAGTAGCTACTCACAAACCTAGTTTTCAGATCTTCTTTTCCCTTTACTGTTCATGTGTATAACTTACTGTTGAAAGATTTATATGAGAAAATTAGCAAGCATACAGCGGATTTTAGCATTAGATACTATTGAGGGAGCTGATGCCATAGAGCGTGCTGCCGTGTTGGGTTGGCAGCTGGTAGTGAAAAAAGGAGAATTTCAGGTCGGCGATCTGATCGTTTATTGCGAAATTGACAGCTTGATGCCGACCAAACCTGAGTTCGAATTTCTCAAACCACGCGGAATGAGGGTGCGTACCATCAGGCTTCGCGGACAGATTTCCCAGGGGATTTGCTTCCCGTTGTCTTTTTTACCCGATGATTTTAGTATTGTGGAAGGTGCAGATTGTACCGAAGTACTTGGAATAGAAAAGTACGAACCACCCATTCCTGCTTGCTTAAGCGGAATTGCAAAAGGCAGATTCCCGTCGTTTATTCCGAAAACGGATGAAACCAGGGTTCAGGTTTTACAGAAACTTCTGGACAAATATAAAGGCGAAAAATGCTATATAACCGAGAAAGTTGACGGCAGCTCAGGTACTTTTTATTTAAACAACGGCGAATTTGGTGTTTGCTCCCGCAACCTCGAACTGCTTGAAGATGCTGATAATAGTTTTTGGAAAGTGGCCCGGCAGATGGATATTGAAAGCAAACTACTTTCGCTCAATGGAAACTTTGCCATACAGGGTGAATTAATCGGCGAAAAAATCCAGGATAATAAGCTGAAACTTCGCGGGCAAACCATGCTGTTTTTTAACGCATTCGATATCGACCTGTTCGAGTACCTGCCATTTAAGAAGTCTTTCGCATTATTCGAAAAACTGCAATTACCAACGGTGCCGCTTATTGCTGCTGATTATGAGCTTACCAACGATATTGATGCTATTGTCCGGATGGCAACTCTAAAAAGCGCGATTCGGGCGGAAGTATGGGCCGAGGGTATTGTTATCCGCCCGCTGAATGAAAAGATTGACTTACTTTTGTCGAACGAAAATTTTAATAACGGCAGGGTAAGCTTTAAAGCGATAAATCCTGAATTTCTGCTGAAATATGGTGAGTAGTTGTTTTTCAGCCTGATTTTTAAAACAAGCCTCTTTTTGCCTTCAAACCTGATCCTATGAAAAATACAATTTCCCTCGTTATTCTGGCCATTCTGGTTGCAGCCTGTACATCAAAACCAAAGGATACACTGGTCACCATTTCGACTTCGTACGGTGATATTATTGTAAAACTTTACGACAGTACCGCAAAGCATAAGCAGAATTTCATAAATCTGGCCGAGGCAGGTTATCTGGATGGGACCTTATTTCACCGTGTGATCGGGAAATTTATGATTCAGGGTGGCGATCCTACTTCGCGAAATGCAAAACCCGGCATCCTGCTTGGCGATGGCGATACCAATTATACCATACCTTTCGAGTATGTACCTTCCTATCTGCATAAGCGTGGCGCATTTGCCGCTGCCCGCGAAAACGACGACGAAAATCCATTGAAAGCATCTTCGGCATCGCAGTTTTACATTGTTCAAGGTAAAGTTTTTAATAACGATGAGCTCGATGCCGTTGAACTCAAAGTCGAGCGCCGCACCAAGCAATATATTATGATGGATTTGCTGAAACGGGAAGGTAAGGAAGACGAACTGAATGCTTTCCGCAAAATGGTGGATAGCCGCGATACAGCAAATATCCGCCTGGTGATCGAAAAATACCGCAATGCTGTTGAAGCTCAATATTTGCGTACAAAACCGTATAAAATTACTGAGGAACAGCGTCGCATTTATACCACCGTTGGCGGTACACCTCACCTTGATGGCGCTTATACTGTTTTTGGCGAAGTTGTGAGTGGCATGGAAATTGTTGATATGATTGCAGCCGTTCAGACTGACACAAACGACAGACCAGTGAAAGATATTCCGATGACGATTAAGATTAACAAATAAGGTTCGTTGAGATAAGATACAAATTCCAAAACCCAAATCCCTTCGTTTCGAAAACGAAATAAAACTTAAATAAATTCGTTTAAACATAAATCAAACTAAAATAAATATGAAACGTTCAATCTTTTTAGCATTAACATTTACATTCCTTTTTATGATGGAACTCGACGCACAGAAAATGACCAAAGTGCTCATACACACTGATATGGGTGATATTAAAGTGGCGCTTTATAATGATACGCCAAAGCACCGCGACAATTTTGTAAAACTTGTAAAAGAAGGTTTTTACAATGGATCGCCTTTTCACCGCATTATTAAAGGTTTTATGGTTCAGGGCGGAGGTGCTGCTGCCGGAAAAACTGAGGTAACATACCGCGTTCCTGCCGAAATTTTACCAAACCATTTCCATAAAAAAGGTGCCTTGGCTGCAGCTCGCATGGGCGACCAGGTAAATCCCAAAAAGGAATCATCAGGCTCACAGTTTTACATTGTACAAGGCGAAAAATATACCGATGCACAGTTAACCCAGTTCGAAGCGCAGATGGGCAAAAAATTCAGTCCTGAGCAGCGCACAGCTTACACAACAGTTGGCGGAACACCTCATCTTGATGCAGGTTATACTGTTTTTGGCGAAGTAATCGAAGGTTTGGATGTAATTGATAAACTTGCAGCCGTTCAAACCGGTGCTGGCGACAAACCCGTTAAAGAACTTAAAATGACGATGAAAGTGCTGTAGGCAATTGTGCTTTAACTCTTCGGAAAAGGATCCATACATAAGTTGTGGTCCTTTTTTTTTTGATTCTATTCGACAGCTTCCTTGTTCCAAATCATTCCAACGGATGAAGTAAGAAAATAAAAAACTTTTCCCGACCTTTGCAACCCGGTTACTGAAAGGTGCCACGCTTTTTTAGAATTTTAGCATATGAAAGACAAAATCAACCAGTTACTCGAAGAAGTAAAGCAGTTTAATGCCAGTAGTGCTGACCAGTTGGAGCAGTTCAGGATTCGTTTCCTGGGTCGTAAAGGCCTTTTACAGGATATGTTCGATGCGTTTAAAGAACTTCCCGGCGATCAGAAACGTGATGTAGGTCAGTTACTTAACGTACTTAAAAATGCTGCACAGGATAAAGTAACTCTTCTGAAAGAGTCATTCGAAGGCAATGCTTCTACTGAAGTATCTTATGATGATCTCACCAGGCCGGTTGGTTTCCACGAACCCGGCACACGCCATCCGCTTTCAATCGTTCGTAACGAAATGATCAGCATTTTCACCCGACTGGGTTTTACCGTTAACGAAGGACCTGAGATTGAAGACGACTGGCATAATTTCTCGGCACTAAATTTCCCGCCCGAACATCCTGCCCGCGACATGCAGGATACTTTCTTTATCGAAAAAGATCCTGATATTGCGCTTCGTACGCATACATCGAGTGTTCAGATCCGTGTGATGGAAAACACAAAACCACCTATCCGCGCTATTTTCCCCGGACGGGTTTTCCGCAACGAAGCTATTTCGGCACGCGCGCATTGTTTTTTCCACCAGGTCGAAGGACTGTATATCGACCGCAATGTTTCATTCGCTGATTTAAAGCAGACATTACTCTATTTCTCCCGCGAAATGTTTGCTCCCGATACACAAATCAGGCTTCGTCCTTCCTATTTCCCGTTCACCGAACCCTCGGCTGAAATGGATATTTCGTGCAACCTCTGCGGAGGTAAAGGCTGCGGTTTCTGCAAATATACCGGCTGGGTCGAAATATTGGGATGTGGTATGGTTGATCCTGCCGTACTCGAAAACTGTGGCATCGACAGTAAGGAATATTCCGGCTATGCTTTCGGAATGGGAATTGAACGTATCACCAACCTCAAGTTCCAGGTGAAAGATCTGCGCATGTTCAGCGAGAATGACCTTAGGTTTTTAAAGCAATTTGAATCGGCAGGGTAATGGTGAAGGGGAGAGTGGGAGAAGAGAAGAATTTCGGATTTGCGATTTTGGATTTGGAACCCCATAAACCTTAACAATCTGATAGCCTAATCTCCTAACCGACTAACAGTCTAATGGCCTGATTTCTACCACACAAACGGTATAACCCTTTTTGTTTTAGCCATATACGCTTCGTAGCCGGGGTGGTGATTGCGCAACAAAGTTTCTTCGTGAAGCATTTTTGTAACAAGTCCTGCAACAAGCACCAAGCTTATGATAAGCTTTATATAATCGAACTGTCCGGCCAGCAATGCAAATGCAAATATAAAAATTGAAGTGTACATCGGGTGCCGGATCAATCGATACGGCCCACGGGTAATCATTAAACCCTTTTCAACAGGAGTAGGAACCACATTGAAGTTGCCAATCTTCATTACAAACATAGCCCAGAAAGCAAGGAAGCCCGAAATTACCAGCAGAATAAAAATCCACCAGGCGAGAGTATGCCAGTTTGTTGCCAGCGTCAAAAGGATGAGACAGGCAAATTGAATGGTAACAAGTATTTTTCCTTTCATTGTTCTTCGGCTGGAGGCATAAATCGTTTTTCGTTTTCCGCTTTAACCCGTTTCAAATCAGTTATATGTAATTCAAGATCCTGCAGGATAG
>JBBSDC010000152.1:0-9299 GCA_038249705.1 Bacteroidales bacterium
TGGCTATTCCAACCATTAGCCCAGTTTGCAACCAATGAGTCGATGGGTGCATTGGTAACTTTGGTTTCAGAAGATGGCTGGTTGCAGGAAAAAAACAGTCCGGCAGCAAGCAGGGAGAAAAGCATTTTTTTCATGGTTCTGGTTTTTAAGTTTAAGTGAAAGTAGCCTGACATTTATTTTACATTGTTTTCCGTTTTCTGAATAGGCGTGACGAAGCAAAAGCTTTGAGAAACAAATGTATAGATAGAAATCCACTACAGAAGTGTGAAAAAAGTAGTAATACAAGTACGGCTAAATGAAGGATTTGAATGTGAAAGCTGATTCGGGATATTTCAAATTGAATGGCTGAATGCGATACACACGGTATAGACGCGACATGTCGTGTTTATACTCTGTTTTTTATCGTAAAATGAATGAATAATTCTTACAGCAGCCCCGCTTTCCGCAAAGCCTCATTCCGGCTGCCGGCGTGCAATTTTTCGTAAATATTGCGGATATGGGTACGGACTGTTTCGACAGAAATAAATAATTTCTCGGCAATGTCTTTGTAACTGAATCCTTTGGATAGTTGCTGCAGTACTTCCTTTTCACGGCCCGACAGATGCTCTTTGGCATCTTTATAGTCAATTTCCTGCTGAAAGGCATTGACCACTTTGCGTGCCACTTCATTGCTCATGGGGCTACCGCCTTTGCGTAAGTCGTGAAGTGCCTCTATCAGTCGCGCTGCTTCTGTACTTTTCAGGATGTAGCCGGTGGCACCGGCTTTTAGGGCCTTGAAAATTCTGTCGGCATCGTCGTAAGCACTTAAAACCATAAACTGAATATAAGGACGGATGGGCTTAAGCCAGGCAATAAAGTCAATGCCTGATTTGCCGGGCATCTGAATATCAGTTAACACCAATTCCACTTCATCACCCATATTGTTTTCAAAATAGGATGTTGCCTCTTCTGCTGAGGCGAAAGTAGCCTGAAGATTGAACTCTCCAGAACCAGCTATCAATGCAGCCAGGTAATTCCGGATCTTTTCATCGTCTTCTATAATAACAATTGGTGTCATAAGAGCAAAGGTAAGCTATGTTGTGGTTTCTGAAAGTGGTAAAAAAGTAGTAGTCCAATTTACAGGTTCAGGCAAAACTTAACAGTTGTACCTTTTTCAGGCAGTAACCATTCGATGGTTCCCCCGATGTTTTCCATCCTGCTTTTCATAATCCGCAAACCGTTTGAGCCAGGCCTGTTCATCTTTTCATTTATACCCTTTCCATTGTCACAAACACTAAAACAATAGCTTGTATTGGTAATTTCAAGTTTAAGCACAATGAGGTTAGCACCGGAATGTTTCATGGCATTGTTAAGCGCTTCCCTGATGACCAGGTAGAGATTGCGGCGTTGTTCGTTGCTGAGCCTGATGTCAGGGACTTCATCAGGAAAACAGATGTCAAACCGCATATTGAAAGGTTCAAAATACTTCCGAGACTGTTCGCGTGTGTAGGCAAGCAGGTCTTCCAGGGTGTCGTTTTGTGGGTTCATTGCCCAGATAATTTCGCTCATCGACTGCACCAGTGAACGGGCCGAAACAGCTATTGTATTGATATCTTTTTTCAATTCGTTGCCTTTTTTTTGCTGAGTCTGTATCAGTTCGCTCAGCAGGGCAATGTGTGTAATACCACTTCCAATCTCATCGTGCATATCGGCACTTATCCGGTTGCGCTCCGCATCAATCGCTATCTTTTTTTCTAACAGGCGTAGCTTTCTTTTCGATTTTACCTGAGCTAATCTGTATGTTATTAAAATCAAGGTTGCCAGAAAAAGCATTGTATTAGCTGTCAGAAACCAGACGCGTTTCCAGAAAGGCGCCTTTATCACAATATGGAGTGTTTCTTCATTGCTTATCATTCTGCTTGCATTTGATACCTTCAGCCGTAAAGTATAACTGCCGGGAGGAAGATTGGCATATCGGGCCAGATGGTTGTCAGACACAATCCACCCTGCATCCCATCCCTGAAGCATATAACTGATTTTATTTGCTTCAGGTCGGGTGTAATCAAGTGCAGCAAACTGAAAGTTAAAATCATTCTTATCATATGGTAATGTGATGGTGCGATTGACCGGAAAGCCGGAATCTTTCTGGTAAGCGATCCCGTTGATTTCGAGGCGGGTAATGGCTGCAGAGGGTTTTATCTGCTCCCTGCCGGAATATCCGGCATTAAACCAGTTAAATCCTTTGACACCGCCAAAATAAAAATTGCCCGTCCTGCTTTTGTAAAATGCCTGCGAATTAAACTCATTGCTCTGTAATCCATCCTGGAATGTATAATTGTCGAAGCGGTTTTGCTTTCTGTCAAAGAAGCTTAAACCCTTGTTTGTGCTTAACCAGAGATTTCCATCTGAGTCCTCAAGTGAGCCATAAACGTGATTATTTGCCAATCCATTCTTTTCGTTCCAGAGGCGATAGGCATGTGTCGCCGTATTGAAGCGTATCAGTCCTTTGCTGCTTCCAATCCACAGTATGCCAGGCAGGATTTCATCTTTTCGCACACTTATAAGATCGAAGTCCTGAAGAATTGTCTTAATATATTTAACCTCATCACCAGTCTGCTCAAAGTGATACAATCCAAGGGTCCGCAATGTAGCATAAAGCATTTTATCAGGCATCTCTTCAATATCAGCCGTCTGAGAGGTAAGTCGTGGATAGTTTTGGTAATAATGGCCTGTGTAACTGCCATTCTTTCCCTTTTTGATTTTAATGATTCCAAGTGAAGTTGCAGCAAGTATATCGCCATTATCTAATTGTTTCAGCTTATTCACAAAGTTATTTACCAGTGGAAACAGCTTTGGCAGGTCTTCAATGGGGATGGTTTTGAAGGATTTTTCTTTCTCATTGAATAATGAAATGCCACCGCTGCTTCCAACCCAGAGGTTCCCATCCTTATCCTTCAAAATGCTGCCAACGATATTGCCGGGAATACTTTTGCTATTTCCCGGTTCATGACGGAAATTAGTCAGTACATAAGTGTCAGGATCATAAATACTTAACCCGTTTGATTGAGATCCGAACCAAATCCGCCCATGTTCATCTTCATAGAAGCATTTGGTAAAGTAATCATTGAGAAGTGGGTAGTCGCCATCTGCAAGGGGGAAGATGTTGAATTTTGGCTGTTTCAAATCAAGCCTCGCCACGCCGCCGCCATCTGTTCCGATCCATAAATTATCATTCCGGTCTATAAACAGACAGGTGGTCAGATCAAACGGCAGTGATTTGCTTTTTGCATTGTCATGATGGAATTCATGAAAATGCTTATCCTTTTCATCGTAGTAAAATAAACCTTTGTTGCTCGCTGTCATCCAAAGCCTGCCATAATTATCGCGCAAGCCTTCGGAGGAATAAAAGGAGGCCTTTTTCCCATTTAAAAGTTTGGGAATTGTGTCGGATCTGTTTCCATTCGTTTGCCGGTATATTAGTTTGTTATCATAAGCCAGAATTATCAGGTTTCTTTCAAAGAAGTAGGCATGGGGTGGGTCGTCATCAGATAGCACGGTGTATTTCAGTGATTTTTTATCAAATACAATATATGGGTCTTTACCGTTGCCACTTCTGAACCAGATATTTCCCATGGAATCAAAATCAATAAAATTTAGTGCAAATCCGCTTTGTGTTGTCTGTGCCGGTAAAGGATATTGTTTTAGAAGTCCATCGTTAATACTAAATTTGAAAATCCCATGTACAATATTATACATCCATATACTGTTGGTTTCGTCCAGATAAACACAAAGAAATTCAGCATTTCGGAATTTTTTTTTGTCAAAGGTTTTTATCCGCAAAACAATTTCTTTTAGAACATCCCATTTATAAAGGCCGCTTTCATTGCAGTACCAGATGTTGCCGGTTTTGTCCTCCTGCATTTTCCCTCTTACAAAATTCTTTACATCATCCTCTTCAGGCTTGCTATTATATTGGAATGTTACCAGGTTGTTCCCATCGTATCTGCACAAACCATCAGCGGTACCAAACCACATAAAACCTTTCTTATCTTGCAGGATACTGTAAACAGAACTGTGCGGCAATCCTTCGTTTACGCTCAGATTTTCAAAACGGGGAATAATGGACTGGGAATTAGATGAATATACTGAGATTGAGAAAATGGTAAATAGCGTAAAACTCTTTAACCTACCTGACAAGGGGTTAAAATAAAAAGGAATGACCTGAAGCAGATGGTTTGGTTGTGCCAAGTTTGTATTTTGTAGTTGTGCAAATGAGCTTATCGGTGAGTGTAAAGGTATGTTTATCGTGAACTGCATTCAAAAACAATTAACCCTGGAAATGAAATATCTTTGTAACACAAAATATATCAAAGGGTTATCGTTATATTCTTTCGTGAATATGACGAGTTAAATCGTATTCAAAACCCATGAGTTGTTTGAAATTTGCATCGTTTGTTAAGCCTGTTTCTTCAGGTAGCTGATTATTTTTCGATATTTTCGATATTTATCAACTTAGCCTCCTTCATTCTGATGCTTTGCAAGCATCGGAAACAACATTATTACTTTCGCAACAATAAATACTATTGTTTATCAAAAAAAAAATCACGGGGTTAGTTCTAAAACCCAAATTTTAATTTCCCTAACATCGCACCTGGTGGAATATTCCTTGCAGTTGTTTTTAAATATTCAATAACAAAGATACATTAAAAAATTATAAAAGGATATAAACGTCTTTTTGTATTTTTTTATAGATTTGCAGTTCAGCAAGAAGTTGAAAACAATACTTTTTCCAACTGACTTTATCGTTCTCAGTTATCCCAATCCAATAATCTTTGTTCTCCTTTTAACGACCTTATCTCAGTTACATCCTGGCTTGCTTCAATGGTTCCTTTATATTCGCCAAGTTGGTTACTGACAGCGAAATAACGAATATGTATAAATCTTCCTCTTAGTTGGATCCAGAAATCTGCATGATCTTTTTCACCATTCCGAAAGGCATCAATAATTTTATTTACCATGTAAACGCTATCCGACATCATTATTATTTATAAGTTCCGACATATTAAATTGTAAAGTGTCAATATTAGTTTGAAATGAATTAGCGCCAAATTTATAATATTAATTTTATGCTACTACATATTAAGATGCAAAATCTCTATAACCTGCTATCAGCTTAAATTCTACGCTATAACGCATCTGGTTTCCTGCCGCTGTTTTTTCTTCATCACAAAAGTATTTTCATTTTTTTTTGAAATAAATGTCGAAATGCGAATTTATGTATTATCTTTGCAGAGTGAATATTCACTAACTTAATTTTGAATAATATGAAAATTACAAAATATCACGATCAGCCGGTAAAAGAAACTCCCCACAAAATTGATGTAAGGGAAATGTACAACAAAGAATCGGCTCAGGTTATGCTGATGGCTTTAAAACCGGGGGAGAGTCTGAAACCTCATAAAACACCGGTTGATGTTTTCTTTTATGTGCTCGAAGGCCGCCCAACCATTCATATCGGGGAAGAAAGTGAAGAGTGCAACGCTGATACATTGATTGAAAGCCCGGCTCATATTGTACATCACATCAGCAATAGCTCTGAAAAACTTGCCAGGATACTGGTAGTAAAAGCGCCCCGTCCTGTAATTGCAACCCGCGTTTTGTAATCGAATTGATAAAAACAACCTAAAACCTTAAGCTTTGAACGGTAAAAACAACATTGCCATTGGTTTATTTGTCATGGGACTGTTTATGTTTTATGGTTTCATATTAATTTATCTGCGCGATTTCGCTCCCGGCAAAGAAGAGTGGATAGATTCGTACAGCTTCGGCAAGCATTTTGAAAGTCGTTTGGCGCATGTTCATGGCAATCTCTTTGCCTTTCTAAACATTGTGATAGGCTTTTTACTGCTCCACTTTCATAGTACACTTAAAAATACCAAAGCCATTTCATGGCTGGCCATAACAGGCTTACTAATGCCCATCGGTATTTTGTCGGAAATTTATTTCGCACTTCCTCCGGTACTTGTTCTGCTTGGAGCCATATCAATGACCGTGGCTGTAGTATGGCTTGGCATCTCTTTTTTGAACCCGAAACAACTTAAAGCATAATAGTATATTTATGGAAATTACTCCCCGTCAATTAGAAATTATCGAAGCCGCAGGAAAGATTCTGACTGTTTCCGGTGTTAGCGGTTTGACGATAAAAAACCTGGCCAAAGAAATGAAATTTTCCGAAAGTGCCATTTACCGGCACTTTACAAGCAAAGAGGAAATAATTATTGCCATGCTCGATTACATAGCCGGAATCATTGATCAACGGTTGAATGATGCGGTTCTGGTTACGGATGATCCTGAAGCAAAGTTTAAGTCCGTTTTTCATAGCCAGTTCAATTTTTTCAACAATAACCCACATTTTGTTGTCGCCGTGTTTTCCGACGGGTTGATGGAAGAAAGCCAGCGAATTAATGAAATCATTAATAAATTAATGTTAGTGAAGATGAAACATCTGATGCCCATCATAATGGAAGGACAGCAGAAAGGGGTTTATACCAATTCAGTTACTACAGAAGAACTGATGTCAATAGTGATGGGAACTTTCAGGCTTCTGATGTATAAGTGGCGAATTGCCAATTTTCAGTTCGACATAAAAAGGAATGGTGAAAACATGGTACAGTCATTACTGACACTTATTAAAAAAGGGAGTGGGTAAGAGGATGATTTTTTAGTGCATTGTGCATTGTGCATAGTGCTGAGAGACTAACTGGTAAATATAAACATGCCTAATACCTAATCCGAATTGCAGACCACCAAGCACCAACACCATGCACCAAGCACCAAGCACTATGCACCTTTATTTTAGCAATTTCTGACTTACATTAAACCTAAAACTGAACCTTAAATTGAATTAAAATGAAAAAAGCGATTCCTTATATACTGGCAACTATATTAGCTGCTTTTGGATTTCTTACCTTGTTCCTTAGCTCCTCTGTGATCTTCGATTTGTTTGGTATCAGGGCCAAGGAAGGTAATTATGTACTGATCGTGGTTTGGGCCAATTTTATCAGCAGCTTAATTTATCTGTTTGCTGCTTATGGATTTATAGGAAAAAGAAAATGGACGTCCAAAATTTTAGGAATTTCCTCTGGGATACTTATTATGGCTTTTACCGACTTTATCATTCACATCAGCTCCGGCGGAATCTACGAAACCAAAACTATTGGTGCTATGATCTTCAGAATAACGCTTACAATAGTTTTCGGATTACTTGCTTATTTATTGATAAACAAACCGTTACAGGTGGGAAGCAATAAAAATAAAAAAAACAAATAGCCTTTTTTTGCCAAACAAAGTAAGTGAATATTCACTATCATAAAACAAATGTTTATGAAATACTTCAAACGATTAAAAATCCGGATAAAAATTATCCCTTTATTCTGGATCATCCTGGCAGCAGGTGTTAATACACAAGCACAGACCTTAACATTGGATCAATGCATTGATTCCGCATTGCTGCATAACCGCAATATCAGGATATCACAGCAGGATATCAACCTTGCCGGGGAGAAAAGCAAGGAAGTAAAAGGAAACCTACTTCCAAAATTGAACGGAATGGCCGACTACCGCTATTATACCGATCTGCCTTACCAGTTAATGCCTGCGGCTGCTTTTGGCGGTCCTGAAGGCACTTATAAGGAAGTTCAGTTTGGTGTTCCACAAAGTTTGAATGCAAATTTGCAACTCAATGTGCCGCTTTTTAACCCAACGGCGCTTAGCGCGATAAAAATAGCAAGGGTTGCCGGCGAACTTTCTGAAATTCAGAAAATAAAAACGAAAGAAGATGCCGTGCTGGATGTTTCAAACGCCTACTACAATGCACAAATACTTCTGAATCAACTGTCCTTTTTAGATAGCAATATTATAAACACCACGAAGCTTGTACAAACCACCACTTTATTGCATCAGCAGCAGCTTGCCAAAGGAACGGATGTTGACAGGCTCGAATTGCAACTACAGCAGTTACGGACTCAACGGAGTACAGTTTCGTCGCAGCACCAGCAAGTATTAAATGCGCTTAAATTCCTGATGGGCAAACCCATTTCCGATTCCATCGAAGTAATGTTAAGTGAAAAAACAATTATTACAGCGGATTTCAAATCGTATATCACCACTGATATTCTGTTGATTAATAAGAAAATAGAATTTACCAACACGGAACTTAACGGCCTGAAAAATTCCAGATTACCTTCATTGAGTGCTTATGGAGTTTATGGCACAACTGGTTTCGGCACAACCGGTACTAACAGTTTTTTCAATTTCCATCCCATAGGGTATGTTGGTACACAACTTTCGGTTCCTCTTTTTAATGGCACCATTACCCAACATAAAATTGCGCAGAAAAGGATAGAAATTGAGAAAACAAATATCCAAAGGGAAGCAGTAAACGAAAAAAATAAACTTGACCAGGTAAATGCCGAACTGCAATACTCGCTTGCTCAAAAGAATATTAAGACTGTGAATTCACAGGTAGAACTCGCCACAAAAATCTACGATAACACGGTGTTGCAAAATAAGCAGGGAGTGGCCAATATTACCGATTTGCTGCTGGCCGACAATGCAATTCGCGAAGCCCAGCAAAATTATATAGTGGCTTTGATAAATCTGCGTAAAGCAGAATTGGAGTATAAACGTGTAACTGGAAACCTGATTGCAAATAAGGAATAAGAATTTGGATTTACAAATGACAATTTACGAATGACGATTTACGAATGACGATTTTACACTGAGCGCAGCCGAAGTGTTATGAATGAAGACTTAAATTCACAATTAACAACAAATCAAAGAACATGAAAAAGATTATTTATATCATTGCAGCAATAGCCATAATTGCCATAGTTATCATCCGCCTTAAAGGCAATAAAGAAACCACTGAAAACAGGGTTTTTCAATACGATAAAGAACAGGCAATCGGTGTGCAAACGCTGACAATAAAAACGGAAAGTGCATCCAACAATTATTTTTATGCCGGCACTTTCGAACCCAATAAAGAAACCCGGATCAGTGCGGATATCCAAGGGAAAATCAATTCACTAATGGTTGATGTAGGTAGCGCTGTTAAGGCGGGTCAGGCTTTGATTCAGTTAGACAACTCATTGCTGAAGCTGCAAATGCAAACTGTCGAGATTCAGATTGAAGGGTTGGAAGCCGATGTAAAACGATATACCGTACTTGCTAAAGCCGATGCCATACAGGGCGTTCAGTTAGAAAAGACAATTTTAGGTTTGAAATCCGCACAGGTTCTAAAAGCAACTTTGCTCGAACAA
>JBBSDC010000153.1:0-9298 GCA_038249705.1 Bacteroidales bacterium
ATCACAATGATGATAGTACTGCTAATTCAATAGCATCAATACTTCGAAATTCATTATTCCTTGTTCGATATTCGATATTTAAAAACCACTTTAAATATTGTGCCAAAAAATACATCAACTCAAGAGTTCAGATACTAATAGTCTTAGTGTCATAATATGCTGATAATTTGCTGCTTACTATTTTGCGCCTTAGCAGCAAATAAAAAAAATAGCGGAGTATAGTAACCATATCGCATAAAAAAAGCCGGATCTTCCGGCTTTTTTGTAGTTGACTTTAATTTTTTACTGGCATTTTAAAACCGTCTTCATCTGGTAGTTTGCCGATTGGGCAAAAGTGCCAAAAGCTGATTTTTTGTAATTTTCACAGGCATTTGGTGTGTCCTGTTTTCCTTCGTATGCTTTAGCTATCTCATAATAAAACCGTGCCATTTTTACATTGGTTTGGTCTTCGAGTGCCAAACCGGATGTTCCGGCTGCTATAGCTTCATCGAACTTTTTAATATTATTGTTCGAAACGGTAAGCAGGTAGAAAAGTTCTTTGTTGCTGTCATCATATTTCAAAGCACTGTTGAGTTTTTCAATGGCATCGCCGTATGCTTTTTTCTGAAAAAGCGCTTTACCATCCTGATAATACGTCAAACCAATAGTGCTTTTCGCAGCATTAGCTGTAACAGTATCATTGTCCTTAGATGCCGAGGCTAACGAAAGTTCCATGTTTTCCAGGAGCTTTTCGGTATCGCCTTTTTTCTTGTATGCCAGTCCTTTTGCATACAATGCTTTACTGTTTGCCGGGTCTATTTTCAACGATTTATCGAGTACGGCAATAGCTTCATCTGTTTTATCTGCTTTCAGAAGCGTATTGCCCTGGCTTGCATAAAGTTTCACCAGAATATCTTCTGATTTTTGTTTTATGTTATCATCATCATAGGTAACAGACAGTTCATCGCTTTTCTCGAAAGCAACAGTAGCTTTATCATACTCTTTCGTTTTAAGGAAATTGTTACCAACATTGTATTGCCACGAAGGCATCACTTTTGCAGCACTCATTTTTATGGTATCGCCTTCAGCACCAAGTGCTGTGCACATTGTAACTACTTCCTGCATTTTAACTACGGCTCCGGCCATATCAGTTTTCGAAAGTTCCAGTGCTGCGTTAAAGGCGTTGCCTGCATCTTCTTTGGTTTGTGCTGACAAATGATTCACTGAAAAAGTGGTGATAATTGTCAGTGCGAAAGCCAGGATCAGAGTTTTCTTCATTGAATGTAAGGGTTTTATTATTGATTTTAATTATTTGGTTGTTGCAAATATACACATTTGATCATTTGTACCAAATCCTCATTGCAAAAAAAAAGTACCAAAAATTGTTCCATTAACCTTGTTGCCGGGAAAAGCGTATTGTTAAAAAAATATAAAATCTAACTTGTTCCTGTAATTCCTTATAAAAATATGCCGCTTTGAACACGTGAAACAAGATGATTTTTTTATAATTATGCGGTAACGTTTTAGTGAAGTTTTAAAATATTGCACAAGCTTTAGTTCTTAATGAAAAGCCTGTTTTCATTAGATGTATCCGTATGATATTTTAATAATTCGCTGAGTAATTATTGAAAATTGTTATACATTTGCACTCCTGAATGGGAATCCGGTAAATTTTTTTATCTGATTGTTAAGCAGTTGATATCCTGATTCATATTCAAAAACATATAATGTCATGAAAAATAGTATCATTAAAGCTGGACTTGCAGTGGTTATCCTGGTGCTGGGATACCTGATATTCAACAGTATCAACAAACCTGTTAAATTTGAAAATACGCTTGACTCAAGGAGTAAAGTAATTGTGTCGAAGCTCAAGGATATCCGCACGGCTCAAAACCTTTTTCGTATCCAGAATGGGCGCTATACAGCTAGTTTCGATACACTAATCGGATTTATTAAAAACGGCAAAATACCGGAAGTTAAACTTATTCCTGATCCGAATGATACTACCTTTACGCGTTCCATTTCCGATACAATAGGTTTTATAAGTATTTTCGACTCTATTTACGCCAAGAAAAATTATGGTCTTGAAAAACTTAATGAAATCCCTTTTTCCAATGGCGATTATTTCTCCATACTTGCAGGTCAAATTAATAAAGGTGGTGTTGATGTTTCCGTTTTTGAAGTTTCAGCTCGCATCGAAACCTATACAAAAGATCTTGACAAACAGCTTATAATTAACCGGATAAAAGAAATGGAAGACAGGTCGAAATTTCCGGGACTCAAAGTGGGTTCCATGACAGATGCCTCCACCGATGGCAACTGGGAATAATTAAACAACATACCCCTTGGAATGTATTTTGAATAAGGTTGATCCTCAGTTCGACACTACTCTTGGGTTACAGTACAGGCTATCCATTCTGCTCGGGCAGAATGGATTTTCTTTTTTGGTGACTCATGCGATATCAAAAAAAATTCTGGTGCTTGAATCATATAGATCGAACCATTCCGAAATAAAGCACAGCGAAAAAGGATGGCCTTCAAATGGCAATGATTATTTTTATCATCTCAATAAAAATACGCTTTCACACCTTATCTATCAGAAAGTTGATATTGCAGTTGCTTCATATAAAACTACACTTGCACCTCACAACTTTCTGCTCCCTGGCAATGAATTTGCTGTTATGTCAGTTGCTCATACTGTGATTGAAAGCGAAGAAATTCTTACTGAATCACTTTTTGATCAGGGGCCTGTAGTTGCAATAGCTATCCCTAAGTTCATAAGGGAACAGTGTAATATTTTATTTCCACAAGCCGCTTTCCGCTGCGCTCCTGCTGTTTTTGTAAAAGGAGTGTTACGCAGGCATTCCGATATGATTGCCCGCCAGATATTTCTGAATGTGTTCAACGGGTATTTCGAGATGTGTGTTATTCAAGGTTCGAGATTGCTTTATCTGAATGCTTTCCGGTATTCGGCTCCTTCGGATGTGTTGTATTATGTTATTTTTGTTCTCGAACAGTTAGGTTTTGTACCTTCGGAAGAAAACATAACTTTAATGGGCGAAATTTCGGACAGCGAAACTGTTTTCAACCAATTGAAAGTATATTGTGCATCGCTGCGTTATGCTAAGCGTCCTGAGGGAATTGTATATGATGAAACATATGCCGGCGTTCACATTCATAATTATTTTACCTTACTAAATATTCCCCTATGCGAATAATCAGCGGAAGTCATAAAGGAAGAGTGCTCCGGCCGCCAATGGGATTGCCGGTAAGGCCAACAACAGATCTGGCAAAAGAAAGCCTGTTTAATATTCTGAATAATTATATCGATTTTACGGAAATTAAAGTACTCGATCTGTTTGCCGGAACGGGAAATATTTCGTTGGAATTTGCCTCCCGCGAAGCCAAAATGGTTTTAAGCATCGACTTTAATAGCCGTTGTATCGATTATATTTCGAAAACAGCATCAGATTTTAATTTTATAAATTTATCTGCAATCCGCACTAATGTATTCACTTTCCTGGCACATCCGGCAGGAAAATATGATGTTATTTTTGCTGATCCGCCCTACGACCTTGATGACCGTGCAAAAATTCCAGAACTGATATTCGAAAATAATTGGCTGGCCGATGATGGATGGTTTGTGATGGAACACGATAAATCTCTCAGTTTTAAGGAGCATCCTTTTTTCGCCAGCGAGCGAAGGTACGGCAAAGTCCACTTTACTTTTTTTTCAAAAGAAATTAAGGAAGTGGTTAAAAATGAAGATTAAATTGTGATGCTTTCAGGGATAAATTGATCGATATTGCCGCCATGTTTGTGTACCTCGCGGACAATAGAAGATGTAACCATCACATATTCAGGAATTGTGAGCAAAAAAACAGTTTCTATTTCCGGCACAAGTTTTAGGTTAACCTGAGCTACACTGCGCTCAAATTCAAAATCAGCCGAAGTTCTCAGCCCTCTGATAATATATTCTGCATTCACATTTTTACAAAAATCAACAGTTAACCCATTGTAACTTTCAACACTAACCTGAGGCAAATCGCTGAACGCCACATTGAGCCATTCGAGCCTTTTTTCGATAGGGAAATAACCACTCTTATCAGCATTTACACCAATAGCAACAATTATTTTATCGAACAATGGCAAAGCGCGTCTTACAATCGATTCGTGTCCGCGGGTAATGGGATCAAATGATCCGGGAAAAACTGCAATTTTCATACAATGGTTTTGTGCAAAGGTAAAAACAAAATGATGAAATGCTGAAAGTGCATTTAGGATTCTCCCGTAAGTGATGTGAGCTATTTTAGATACTGCTCCAGCAAATATTTTAACGAAGCGTACGTATTCTGTAAAGGAATATTCAGTTCATCAGCCGAAAACCATCGTACTTCGGTAATGTCTTCCTCGGTTTGCGGAATCAATGTTTGATGTGGCGGACAAGTCATTTCGAACCAAAAAGTTTCTTTCAGCACGTTCTTTCCGTTCCTGTCAGTGTAAATATGAAAGGTTGATGGCAGCACTTTTGTAATATATAATTCACCAAGACCAGTTTCTTCTGTTACTTCGCGGATTGCACCCGTTTGAGATGATTCTTTCTTATGCAATTTGCCTTTAGGGAGATCCCACATCCCAAGTCGTTTTATGAAAAGATATTCATTATTTGGACTTGTAACTATGCCACCAGCAGCCTCGATGTGGGTGAACATGCTGTTAAATATCTTACACGTTTCTTCAAAATTTTCTTTAGTTTCAACGTTCAGTTGAGTCCAGTTCCCGGTATTGGAAAACTGCCTGTATGCTTTATCCAGTGAGGCTTTATCAGTGAAGTGGACATACATTTCGCTATTGTTTTTTGGCAGTATGTTAATATCTTGATAGATGATTACTGCCCGCTCATTCAAAAAAACTATATACCTTTGCATCATGAGACAGAAATTTGAAGAAACAGCGCTTATAACAGCCGAATCGCTTTTGCAAATTAAAGCAATAAAGCTCGATAATTCTAACCCGTTTACATGGGCTTCAGGTATAAAATCACCAATTTATTGCGATAACCGCCGTACTTTATCCTTTCCTAAAATTCGTACATACATCCGCCAGGAGTTTGTAAAACTGATAAATGAGGAATTTGGAACTGTTGATGTAATTGTAGGTGTGGCTACCGGGGCAATTGCTATTGGAGCACTTGTAGCCCAGGATCTTGGATTACCTTTCGCCTACGTTCGTTCCGAAAAAAAGAGCCACGGTTTAACAAATCTGATTGAAGGTGTTGTTGAAAGCGGTCAGTCGGTTGTTGTGGTTGAAGATCTCATTTCGACGGGTAAAAGCAGTTTGAATGCAGTTCAGGCTTTACGCGATGCCGGTTGTATTGTTAAAGGAATGGTTGCCATTTTTACTTATGGTTTGATTGATGCCGAGGAAAGTTTTAAAGCAGCGTCCTGCACATTACACACTCTTACCAGCTATGATTTTCTGGTAAAAAAGGCACTTGAACAAAATTATATTAAAGATTCGGATATGCAGTCGCTTATTCAATGGCGCGAAAATCCTAAAGGGTGGGGGCTCGATAAATGAGCAAGCGGATCGAAAGTGAAAAAGTGATGATCAATAATAACTCTGAGAAAATTTTCAATTTTATCGGAAATTTTGATCATTTCTCGGTTTTATTACCCGATAAGGTAATAAACTGGCAATCTACAGGTGATTCTTGTTCATTCGAAGTAAAAGGATTGGCAACGCTTGGTTTACGGATTACTGAAAAAGTTCCGTTCTCACATATCAGTATGATGGGTGAAGGTAAACTGCCGTTTAACTTCACTTTGGAAACTGTGATACATGAAACTGCATCGGAACAGAGCGAAGTTCAGCTTTTCATAAATTCCGATATGAGTCAGTTTATCGCTATAATGGCAGCAAATCCGTTAAAAGAATTTATTGATGTTTTAGTAAACAAGCTAAAACTTGAAATGGAAAAATAATTTGACCTATTCGCATTAAAGGTCGTGAAGCAGGTTTTATAACCTGCTTTTTTAATGGTATAGAATTACGATTTCCAACTTACATGATCATAAACCTAGTGATCCTTGATAGACTAATTGATATCAATACGCTGATTATATGTGTGTTATGTGCCTGAATTTGAATGTCGTCACATCGGCATGGTCAGGTTATGCTTTTATTGAAAAATTCATCCTAAATCTTTGTACATCAATTTTATCTATTGATAAAGCGTACCATCTATTTTTGATTTTCAATACGGGTACTAAATTTCCCGGTTATAATCCTTTAATAGTTTGAAAAAGTGATTTGAAAAACTGAAGTCTCATTTTTCGATTTTCAAACTGTATTACTATCACTAAAAAAAAATGATTAAAGTAATAGTAATCAATATGATATGTCTTAATAGTCGAGTATAAATCAAGTTATATTTTGATTTTCCTCATTTATGCTTTAACTTTAGATCTTCAAATTGCGAGTAATAAATTGCATCTCCTGATACTTCGTGAATTCACAGTATTATATAAATCCAAATACTTACACGCTATGAAAACCAGGTTAATCATTCTCATCGTTGTACTCCTCGGCGGATCGTTTCTTATGCTTACCTGCAATCCAACTCCCAAAGAACCCCTCATCGGTTTGTTGATGGACGAATATAGCGTGGAACGATGGGCAAAGGATACCACCTGCTTTATCGAAAGTGTTGAAAAATTAGGCGGCAAGGTGATTTGCCTTTCAGCCAATGGCGATCCGGCTTTACAGCTGGAACAAACTAAAAAGCTAATCGCACGAAAAGTAGATGTTCTGGTTATCTTGCCTGTTGAGCTTGGTAAAACAGGCGAAATTGTTGACCTGGCCCGAAAAGCTTCAATCGGAATTATTTCCTACGACCGGCTTATTCAAAATGCCAATGTGGACTATTATGTTTCCTTTGATAATGTCAGGGTTGGTGAACTGCAAGCCGATTATATAAGAACCAGATTACAAAAAGGCAATATTGCACTCCTGGGTGGAGCTTATACCGATAAGAATTCATACTACCTTCAATTCGGGCAAATGAATGTTTTGCAGCCTTATATCGAAAGGGGAGATATAAAAATAGTGTACGACAAAATGGTTAGTGCCTGGACTTTCGACGAAGGTTATAAAGCGGCAAAGGATATATTGCGAAAAGGTAAGGTCGATGCAATTATTGCCGGTAACGACTTGCTGGCTCGTGGCGCTATAAAAGCACTTGAGGAAAAAGGCCTGGCAGGAAAGGTGTTTGTTGCCGGCCAGGATGCTGATTCCGAAGCCCGGGAAAATATTGTAAAAGGAGTACAGACCATGACTGTTTATAAATCAATTGAGGATATTGCCTCTAGCGCTGCCCGTATGGCAATGGATATGGCTCTGGGCAATACAATATTTTATGCTGCTTACACCGTTAATAACGGGACTAAGCTTGTTCCGGCTCTGCTGATCGAACCTATTTCGGTTCATAAGGGTAATATTGGTATGGAAATAATTGCCAATAAAAAGTCTGAATAATCCTTCATGGTGATTTTACAGTCTGCAATATCATTCAATCCATCCATAAAGAATATCACTATTCTTTTTCGGATGGATTATTATAGTACAAATTTCACTTCCTGCAAGTCACAAACCAAAGCCTCACCGGTTTCAGTTTCAAGTAATAATTGTCCGAATTCACTGGTGCCGGTTATTCTGGCTTTTATTTTAGTTTTTTTTACCACATATTCATGCCATTCCAAAAGCCTGTAAAGTGCTTTGTGATAATCGGTTTCAATAGTATAATTTGTTTTCGAATTAAGTTTTTCATACCGCAATACAATTGATTTAAGGAGTTTTGCCAACACTACTTCAAGGTTATATTCCTTGCCGGTTATCATATGTAACGAAACCGGATTTGGGGCATTGCTCATAAATGCGGTTTGATTCACATTTAGCCCGATCCCAACCACTACATAATCCAGTTTTTTCCCTGTTACGGAGTTCTGAATAAGGATTCCGCAAACTTTTTTGTCATTTATATAAATGTCGTTTGGCCATTTTATGGTTATAGCATGGCCTGGCAACTCAGCTTTCAGGAAATCGCAGATACTAAGTGAAATTGCCTTATTGAAAATAAACTGCTGATCGGCTGTAAATTCCGGATATAAAATAAGGCTGAATGTCAAATTCATGCCTTTCTCACTTTCCCAGCTGTTGAAATCCTGACCTTTGCCTTTAGTCTGATGGTCAGCAATAATTACCGATCCGTTTTCAGGCCGCTGTTGCGAAAGCATTCGGATAGCATAACTGTTGGTCGATTCGGTTTCGGGAAGCCTTATGATTTTATTTTCCAATGGGGATTGATTTCAATGTTAACTTCTTTTATGAAACAAAATTAAAACAATTCCTCCTGTATTGCGTTGAAAAGCTTCAACTAATTAGTGACAAATTGTCGTGCTTTCCATAAAAGGTTTAAAGTTTGATATTGTAATCGCACTGTCAGGATAAAAAATAATTGCTTTTAATCTGTATCTTTGCAACCTGATGGGAATTAGGGTGGTAAACTGCGGGAAAATTGATAAAGTAAATTTTATCGAATCAGCCCCAGAACGGAATTGACGAATATTCATGACAATGTGTACCATCAGTAAAATAAAAATTGATAAAAATAATAATACAAAATAAATGGTGAAACATAAAAAGAGTGAAACCTCGGGAATGCTTGCTGATATTATAGTGAAAGGGATGCAGGAAAAACTTGGGTTAGATATCGTGAAACTTAATCTTTCCGGAATTCCGAATTCAATTACTGATTATTTTGTTATTTGCCATGCCGCATCACGTTCTCAGGTTGATGCAATTGCGGATTCGGTGCAGTTCGAAGTTAAACAGGCTATTGGCGAAATTGCTGCTCATAAGGAAGGTTTCGAAAACTGTGAATGGATATTACTCGATTATTTTGATGTTGTCGTACATATATTTCAGACCGAAGCCCGGAGTTTTTATCAACTCGAAAAGTTATGGGCCGATGCTCCCCGCGAAGATGTAAAAGATATTATTCCGGAAACCAAATCAGCCGTGAAGCCGGTAGTGAAGCCAAAAGTGAAAAAGACTGTAAAACGAACTGTTAAAAAAGACTAATCTTAGAATAACGTATAATGAGCGACGATATAAATAATAACAAAAAGGATAAACCCCAGGATTCGGGAGGACCGAAAATGCCAAAAATGCCGAACATTAAATTTAATTTCTATTGGATATATGGCATTTTAGGTGTAATTCTTTTCGGTCTTTACCTCAATAACATGGGTGCGGCACC
>JBBSDC010000154.1:0-9192 GCA_038249705.1 Bacteroidales bacterium
GGCGGTGTCCACTTCTACCCTTTCCATCTTATCGAGCAGTTTAATACGCGACTGAACCTGCCTGGCTTTGGTTGATTTATACCTGAACCGCTCAACAAATTTTTCGATCTGCGCAATCTGGCTTTGCTGATTATCAAAAGCAGCTTTTTGCATTTCCATCTGCTCTTCGCGCATCTCGACATATTTCGAATAGCCTGCCTTGTAATCGTATATTCGGGCATTCATGATCTCGATGGTACGATTGGTAACGTTATCAAGAAAAGCCCTGTCGTGCGAAACCAGCAGAACTGATCCGCTGTATGTGATCAGGAAATCTTCGAGCCAGGTTATGGATTCAATATCAAGGTGATTGGTAGGCTCATCGAGCAGAATTACATCAGGTTTTTTAAGCAGTATTTTGGCCAGTTCAACGCGCATCTGCCAGCCTCCGCTGAATGTGCTGAGTGGTTTACGGAATTCTGCCGGTTCGAAACCAAGGCCTTTAAGTATCTTTTCGGACTCTTCCTGCATATTCTGACCGCCAAGCAAATGAAAACGGTCAGTGGCTTCTGTTAAACGCAGAATAAGCTTTGTATATGCCTCGCTCTCATAATCGGCGCGTTCGGTAAGCTCAGCCGCATATTTATCCATAAGCTGATGCTGATGCCGCGCCTCCTCGAAAGCCGTCATAGCTTCTTCCAATACACTGAGTTTGCTGCCGGTAGCCATTTCCTGTGGCAGGTAGCCGACCGAGCTTCCTGACGGACTGGCAACCACTCCACCTTCGGGTTCCTGCAAACCGGCGATAATGCGCATCAGCGTGGTTTTACCGGCACCGTTTCGGCCAACCAAACCAATACGATCGCGGTCGCCGATAAGGAAACTAACGTTGCTGAAAAGGTAATCGCCGGTAAAATGGACAGAAAGGTTGCTGACAGAAATCATAGGCGGCAAAGGTAAGGCTTTTGGCCAAAACAAAAAGGAGCCGACGAAAGCTCCTTTTAATGGAAAAACTGAACAATCTAATGCAATACTACAAGTTTCCGGGTAAAGGAATCGCCACTGGCAGTATCGAACCTGATATAATAAACACCTGATAGATAGAAAGATGTATTTATAAAAATTGAGGGTTGGTTGGCACTGTTTTCTTCGAGTAAAATTTGTCCTGCTGAATTAATAAGTGTCAGTGTTTTCATTGGAGTACAAAACTCTAACTTCACTGTTTCATTGGCTGGATTCGGGCATATTTTTACTTCCGATGAAGCCAGAGTTTCTTCCAATCCCACATTTGTACTTATTAAAGCATTTATCATAAAATCCTGATAAGGGGATAAAACCCATGGGTTACCTACCTGCATATTTCGTGAGTAACTGCGATTGGCTTTTGGCAAAGTTTCATCAACTCCCAGGGGAACACAATCGGGTGAGTTTGATAATTGAGTCATTACTATATAATAATCACTTGTAACCAAAGCATTTAGACCGGTTACTCTAATCCATTCATAATTATTTGCCAGGGCCGTTAAGGAATCAATGAGCGTACCAGGCATACCATTCTCACCGTCGTTTGAATACACCGAAATACAAAAAGGCTGATTAAGAAAATTTCCTCCCGCCGGAAATGAACCATTCCCAACATAAATCATAGCTCCTACAACGGTCAGAGGGGAATGAGGGTAGGTCGGAAATGAGAATTTAACTGCATTCATATTTCCGGCCAACTGCCAGGCCGCATAGTTTTCTGCATTACCATCTACATAAGTGATTATCATATATCCACTATCAGAAGGTTGTATTTCTGTAAATTTCTGTAAATCATCACTTTGTCCTGTGCTCGCAGGTTTCAAAGAAATTTGTCCACGACCTGAAACAGCAATAAACAGGTAGAAAACAACCAGGGAAATCCATTTTACATATTTCATATCGATTGTTTTATTTGGTATAAAGTTACGCTACATTTTTACAAATTTCCTGCTAAAACTTTCGCCTTTTGCGATTGTGAATTTCAGGTTATAAATTCCCGGAGAGTATTGTGAAACATTAAGTTGTACTTCCGATTGTTTGTCAACACGAAATTCGTCAACTTTGCTACCGGTGAGATTGTAAACTGCAATTATTTCACAGGGTGATTTCATTTCGATGGTGACAAAATCACTAGCCGGATTGGGGTAAATAACTACTGAAGCTTTTTGTAACTCTTTTTGATTCACATAAATGCAACTCCAGGCTGAACCGGATTCACTGCCCTCACCTTGAATATATTGCAATGAAAGTCTGTATTCGAAACAATTGTTATCGATGTTAGATATATCGCGATCCACAAATTCATTTGTACCAAAAGGAACTGAACCAATCCAGTTATATTCACCCGAACCTTGCTGATTTGGGCCTGCAGGAAAGGATGAATACTCTTTACGGTAAATGTTATAACCCAGAATATCACATGGATTAGTAGTATCAATAACTGATTCACCGATTAATGCTGACACTCTTAATGTAAAAACTCCTGTCTGTGACGAATAATCAAGCAGTTTTGTCCATGTAGTACCATCATATACCCAGCTGAATTCGCCTGGTGCATTCGGACCATTTTCATCGATTCCGAAACCTATCGAAAAACCTGGCGAAACCAAATGTACCATTGCATAAAAGGTCCCGCTGAAAGGGATATCAGGCAAATAAACATCAGTAAAAACACCCGACTGAGGCGTGAAAGGTGCCGATGAACCTACCAGATTCCTGTTAGCATCAAAAATATCAATTACACATTGAGCCGAAGCTCCCAATAAATCATCACACAAAACCGATGCTTTTTGCAATACTCCGGCATCAGAAACAGGAAATTCATTTCCCATGCTTAATTGGGGTGAATCAATTCCCTGCCAATATTCGACCGTACCGTCATCAAACAAATAGTTCAATATGGCAGTTCCCGGCAAAACAGAATTCCAGGTAACAAGTATATCATTTTCGGGGTTTCCCTGCCTGACAGCCTGCACTTCCATATAACCCCAATTATCTGAAATGTAAGTGTATATTTCAATGTTATCAATATACCACGCACTGATATTTGTAGCATTTACACCCTCGGTGCGGAAACGTACCTGGAAATCATTTTCAAGTACTATTTGCGTTATTTCAATATCCTCTTTTAACCATTCGAAACTACCCTCATTCTTATAGCGTTTTAACTCAGTTATGCTATTTTCAAATACCAACTCTATGATTAACTCTTCGGTACCTGTGACCAATACATCATCCAGTTTTATTTCAAAACCCAATATGGAACCATAACCCATCGGACAATCGTCATAGCCCAGAGAATTAAAATGCCAGCTTGTAAGCGAAGACGAATAACTACCCGGCGACTTGGCTCCTTGATATTTCACCGATGGTGCTTCGCTGCCAACCTGCCCTGTGATGGACCAATTGCTTCCTACCGACCATTTGTTAAGTGTCGTAGTACCGGAAGTCCAGTTTTCGGTAAACGGAATATCAAAACCGGTATAAACAAAACCGCAGGCGGATTCCTTAATGGATTCAGCCAATAATCCCGGGAAACCGTAGATACTGATATTGTGAATAGCGGTAACATCAATGCAAGCTTCGCCAAACTCAAGCTCATAAAACCAGGAAGTTACAGTTACCGGAACATTTGCTATCACACCCTCGTTAGAATAAATATTATAGGATACAATTTCGGATGCCGAAACGGGCGTTTGCCAGGTAAACCATACACCGGTATCGGACGGAGTTGCTGTAAGGTTTACAGGAGGAGGCAGATAAGATGAAGTAAACGGCACACAGGTATCAGCAAAACCCAAAGGATAGTTAGCCTTTACACAGAAACTGTAATTTTGGCCATACGTAACCAGTTCGGGTGAAATTATGTACTCCGTTTCAAGAATCGTGACAAGTGTATTTTGATCTAAAGAAAGCGTATACCCTGTAACCCCAAGGCTATCCGATTGAATTACAACATTATCCACTGCCCAGCCTGATGCCTGGTTACCCTGGTCGTCAGCATGAAAAGCAAAAAACACTGACGACAACCCGCCAGCGCCCGACCATTGCGACAGATCAATTTCAACCTGGTTCCAGGCAGGAAAATGAACCATTTCCTCAACCAGTATCCAAGTCAAGCCATTATCGATACTCATCTCAACGCTGGCATTTTGTCCGTTGTTACCATTAAAATAGCTATCGAAAGTGAGTTTAAATCCATTGCAAACCGTAAGATTGAGAGCCGGCGTGATAAGATATTCGCAACAGCCGTCGATTCCCGCACCACCGGCATCGTCGTTCACCAGGGCGTACTGAGTGTGCTCAGGAATAATAAAATAGGGCGAACTTCCACCTTCGCTCATATACCAGCCCAAGGCATGATTTGTGCGCTCCTGCCAGCCTGCGGGAGGAAATGCGACGCCCTCAAAATCCTGTGTCAAAATCGTTTTGCGGGGAGCATCCCAACTTGCTGTTTGTGTATAATCAACCTGCAGGTTGCGTACCGGTAAAAGCAATTGTGCATTGACATTCGTGGTCAATAACACTGAGAGTAAACAAATACCTAAAAATAATATTCTATTCGTGGTAGTATTAATTGAGAAAAACATAAGGTTACATTTTTACAAATTTCCGGGTAAAGCTTTCGCCTTTGATTATGATTCTTATGGTGTAAATCCCTGGTGAAAAAGGCGAAACATCCAGTCTTTCCATCGTAAGAGTGCAACTTGAAGTCGTGCCCTGACTAATGGCAAATACTTTGGCTCCTGTTGAGTTGTAAATGCTAATTTGCTCAACTTGCCCGGCAGTTTCGATAGCGATAAAATCATGAGCCGGATTTGGATATATTTTTATTCCTGCTGCATCTAAATCATCCATTCCAACCAGGAAACAGGCTTCATCCGTATTGGATGGGTCCGATGAACCTTCGCTATACATAGCTTCCACATAATACTGGTAACATTTGAAATCGAGGTTCTGATCGAGGTAAGTATTAGTGGAAAGTGTTGCTATTTTTTGCCAGTCGGTAAGTAACGAATCCTGTCCGGGCAATGGAATCTGGTATTCGCGGCGGTAAACATCAAAGGATTGTAAGCCAAATTCTGAAAATGATTTATTATCACTCTTCATTGAATTTCGTGAGGAATTATAATCACTTACTGTGCTTTTCTCGATCACATTATTTTCGCAATCCACATCTTTTTTAACAACAGCACGCAGGGAGAAAACACATTCGTCGAAACCAAACACATTCATCTGCGACCAATCCGAGCCATCGTAATACCAACCGGCATTAGGCCTTACGGAATTGGTGGTGCTATCCATGCCGAGCATAGATGTAGTTCCTGCTTGCCTTCCGAAACGAACCATGGTATAAAAATCACCATCAATTGCCAAGTCGGGCAAAGCAATTGATTGCCATGTGCCGGGTGCAGGTACAAATGCTTCGGAACTCCCGAGCAGGTTATGACTTGCATCGAAAACATCGACGAAGACAGGGTTTTGTGAAGTGCTTCCATTCATTTCCCACCATACTTCGGCAGCCCGCAGCTTTCCTTTTCCAGTATTGAGTTTATTCCCCAACCAAGCGCAGTAACCGGGGTTTATTCCAAGTGAATTCTCGTAAGTGCTGTCATCTGCAAATACTTCCACCAGGTAATCAGTTAAAGGAATATCCCATTCCAGCTGAATTTCATTCTGTTGAGTGTTTCCTGTATTGTTTGTCGAAAAGTGGGCTGCCGGGGAAAATGTATATTCCGGATAAATATGAATATTATCGACCATCCAGAAATTGATTGATGCGCTGTTTGCCCCGTTGGCATTAAACCGCACCCTGAAAAGTTTATTTCTCACGATAGTGGTAATATTGATATGTTCTTTTGTCCAGCCCTGATCGCCGTTGTTTGCAATTTCCCCAACCGCAACCCATGTATCGCCATCCGAAATTTCGATAGTGAGTTTTTCAGTTCCTGATGCCGAAATATCGTCAAGCAGGTAATCGAAATCGAGCCAGATACAATAGGGCGTGGAAGTATTCAAAAAATTGGCATGATGCCCGAATGAGATTAAACTACTGCTGTAGTTTGTGAGTTGAGGTTGTGACTGAAATTTTGCTGCCGGCAAAGGATTTCCACTCACACCATCCATAGTCCAGTTGGATCCAACGGTCCACAAATTCGGATCGAATTGACCGGTAGACCAATCTTCCAAGAATGGAAAACAGGAGCAAAACATAATATCCACGGATGCAGGCCCATCTAAAAGCGATTCACCAAACTGCCCCGGAAAACCAAGGTCAGTTAAGTCGTAAAGTGCTGATAGTTGGTAATTATAAGTGCCTTGATCAAGATTCAAGTCCCAATACTCAGTTTCGGATGCCGGAATATTGGCAATAAATGAATCGTTACGGTACAGATTATAACTCAGCAATTCAGCCTGCTGTTGCATGTGGCCTTTTAATAAAAAAGGAATACCAATTCCGGTTGGATCAATAAGTGGTACCCATTCTGATCCATTATATTGCATTGCATTTCCACTACCTGTAACATTAACTGCCCACGGACCTGATGATAACGAACCTGTTGTTTGGTATTCAATCCAATACGATCCTGGTGGAAGTGCAATATTTAACCCACTGCAAACCATGGTCATTACCGGACGATCAACCCCGTTACCCGGTGCATTTACACGATAAATATCAGAGAAATAGGCTGACGAAAGCAGATTAGTACTTAAGTCGCCCCATACTATTTGCCCATTTGCGGGATTACCACTATATATCCGAATAAAAACTCCGGTAAATGATGAAGTTGTTCCTGAATAAGTCTGATAACCTTGTATCTCAATTGAATTGATTGTTGCATTTTCTGTGATCACAAAATCATCAGCAACACTATAGCCAATTGTCTGATTCATAGCAAAACCAAAGGAACTTCCACCTGCCTGAATAATGCTTTCGTCGCTACCTCCGAATCCTGTACCGGGGCTATTTACTATTGTACCATTACTATAAATTACAGTCGAATCATCTGACAGAATAAAATCCTCATCAATCTGGATAAAATCAGAAAGAACTTCCGAAATATCCTTTAGCACGGGATTAGTTAAGAAAATAGGATGATAAGCTTCAGTTTTACTATCACCTTGTGCAGGAGCTTCCCAGGTAAGAATGGCTGCTACTGAAGTTGTTGAAGCATTAGCAGTAGCATGTAGGTTGGTTGGAGGTGCCAGATAATATGCAGGGAAATTCGCACAAACCATTTGGGAATATCCGGAATTATATAGTGCCGCTATGCAAAAATTGGGAGGAAAGCCTAAAGGATATGAGGCAGGATTAAAAGTTACAGAGGTATCCCCTGTTTGACCAAATAAAGTTCCATCCCCAAAAAGGCCATAGCCTTGAACCTCCAACTCCTCCGACATCACCACCACATCATCTATCGCCCAGCCGGTAGCATTAGCATTGCCGTTATCACTGGCTTTAAAGCAAGTTGCACATGCTGCGAACCAGCGGGCCCGGAATAGGCAGTAAGGTCAACTACAAGTTCCGCCCATGCAAAATGAGGAAGTACTTCCAGCAAAGGCATCCATGTATTTCCGCCATCGGTGCTAATTTCGACAGTAGCTGTTTCGGCATCCCAACCACGGTAAAATGAGTTGAAAGATAAGGTGTATCCTTCAGCCTGTGTAAGATCTATTTCAGGAGTAATTAGATAGTCGCAGCACCCATTGTTGCCGGTGCCTGCCAGACTGTTGTTTACAACGGCATAGGTTGTATGCGGCGGAATATTCAGTGTGGCCGAACTTCCGTTGGCGGTAGCAAACCAACCCATTCCCTGCGTAGTATCCTGCCAGTTAGCAGGTGGGAAGACAGTTCCTTCGAAATGCTCGTCGAGTACAATGCTTCGTGGTGGCTCCCAGGTTGCTACAAGGGTAAGTGTATCGAACTGCAGATTACGGGGTGGCGGACCATTTTGTGCACTTGCTGTATATGCAATAACTGCAATCGAAATTGTCAGCAGGAAATTAGAAAATCTTACCATAACTCAATCCTGATAAATGAATAATCAAACTGTTATATTATAGACACTTGAAAACGCTTTTACCCCTACAAGCTTACGAAATAAATATTGAAACGAAGGATATATGAGTCTATTAGTGTACGAAATGGTGTAAATCCAGCCCAGTCAAACTCAAAATCCTGTCAGGCTGAGCGGAGTCGAAGCAAGGTTTAAATATCGAATATCGAATAATGAATATCGAATGATGAAGTTAGAATACGAAGAAGGGAATTGATTAAATAATTACGATAGCAAAAAAAATCCTGTCAGGCTGAGTGGAGTCGAAGCCATTGTACCCACCAAACTCTATGAATCTTAAACCAAAACCAGCAACCATTTAAGGCAGAGCAAAGCCCTTTTCGCACTATGAAAAGAATTAAACAGGCAGCTTTGAGTCGGCTTCGACTCCGCTCAGCCTGACAAGTTTTATATTTCAAATTGAGATAAAATACTTTGCTAAAAATTCACCAATAGTATTGTTAAGGCTCTAAATCCTGACCTGGACAAGCCAGAACCTTTCGGCTGAGCTCGCGCCAAAGCCAGAAAATAATGAAAAACACATAACAGTAAATTCAGAATGAAAAAGTTAGGGTACCTGAGATACTTTAACATTCTGTGTTTTGTGTTTTATGTTTTGTGTTTTATGTTTTTAATTCAATTTGAAACAGCTTAAAACTCAGCACAAATCAATACAATCTGGTGTTAATTAATTTAGTACAGAAATATTTTGCCAGACAATAACATCAAGTTAAAGTATAAGTTACTAAACTCTAAACCACACATAACAAAAAAAAGGCCCCCTCACGGGAGCCTTTTTCTATCATTCCAATTAAGGATTACTTGGTAACAACGAATTTACGGCTGAAGCTTTCGCCACTTGCGGTGGTGAATTTCACGCTGTAAGCACCCGATGCATAGTTTGCTGTATTGAGCGTAATGGTGGTTTCACCCTTAACGTTCTTATCAGCTACTACTGCACCTAATGAATTGTATATGCTTATCTGGCTAACTTCTTTGGTAAGATCAATTCTTACATAAGTTGTTGCAGGGTTAGGATATACTTTTACTTCGTTACTTGGATTAACATCTACTCCTACGAAAATACATTCCCAATCAATATTTGACGGAGCTGATTCGCCTTCACCATATA
>JBBSDC010000155.1:0-9184 GCA_038249705.1 Bacteroidales bacterium
GTTTCAGGAGTGACTGTTTTTTCATCAGTTGGAATTGCTGATAACCAGATGAATTCCTTTTCTATCTATCCAAATCCATTCAGAAACGAAATAACGATTGATTTTGATGAGTTTATTGAGCCAGGTACGGTTACCATTTGTGACTACAGCGGTCGCAAATTGGTTCAGAAAGACATTTTTAATTCCTCACAAACTTTTGATATGAGTATGTTTAGTGATGGTGTTTACATATTCCAATTTCAAAACACAACAGGCGTTATTACTAAGCGGATTATAAAAAGGTATTGACATTTCTTTAAAAAAATCATACTATTCGAAGGTCGTCATTATCAAATGGCGGCCTATTTTTTATTTATACCGAATCTGAACAGGAATGCGAAATTTTAAGGTATGTTCCACTCGGTATAACTCATCTAATCGAAAATTGCTTCGCATTTTACTAATATTCAGTATATTTCTCAAACATCTCCACTTTCATTTCGCTGCCTGCTTTTACATATCCTCTGAACATCCCGGTGGTATTAAACGTCATTGCCACATTGCCTTTACTATCAACTGCTATAATTCCCCCTGCCCCACCTTGATTTTTAAGTTTTTGACTTACAACTACTTCGGATGCCTCTAACAGAGAAAGTCCTTTGTATTTCATCAAGGCTGATATATCGTAAGCCACAACATTCCGGATAAAAAACTCACCATGCCCGGTGGCTGAAACAGCGCACGTTTTATTATCGGCGTAGGTTCCGGCACCAATGATCGGGGTGTCACCTATGCGTCCGTATTTTTTCATCATCATACCACCAGTTGAGGTGGCGGCAGCCAGGTTACCGTATTTATCCAGTGCAACACAACCGACTGTTCCATGTTTCTTATCCATGCTATCAATCGAATCGGCATTTGCTTTGGCTTTCAGGTACCCATTCCAGCGGGACTGCGTAAAAAAATAATCCGGAGAAACAATTTCAAGATTCTGCTCTTTGGCAAAAGCTTCAGCTCCTTTTCCAGTTAACATCACATGAGGTGATTTTTCCATTACTGCCCGCGCTGCACTAATAGGATTCCGGATTGTAGTAACTCCTGCAACAGCACCTGCCATTCCTGTATTACCATCCATAATGGCTGCATCCAATTCGTTTTTACCTTCAGCATTGTAAACGGCGCCTTTTCCGGCATTAAAAAGCGGGCAGTCTTCCATCATCCTCACACACACCTCAACCGCATCGAGGCTGGTTCCACCGGCTTTTAAAATGGAATCGCCATGTTTTAAAACTTCCGCGAGTTTTGCTTCAAACTGTGCTGCAATATCGGATGGAAGGTTAGCACGGGTAATATTTCCAGCTCCTCCGTGGATGACAAGCGTATAGTTGCCGGAAGTTTGGGCATTAGGGAAAAATGTCATTAACAGAAAAACTGCAAGAAAAAAAGTGATTTTTACTTTCATAGTATAACGATTTTTAAAACATGTGATCTCTTGAAGGGATTACAATTAACCTTTTTCAACCAACTATTCCCTCTCACTGAAATGCATTCGTTACCACGTCCCGGATATTTATAATTCCGAGCAAATCGGAAGCAAATACTACTATAACAACTATCACAACCCAGCGAACGAAATTGGCACCCCACGAAACTGCAAACCTGCTTGCAACAAATGCTCCGATTATATTTCCAATAGCATGGATCAGCCCGTAATCCCACCGGACCTGGTCGTTCAATATAAAAACGATCAGGGCTAAAGGAGTGTATAAAAGTACAATCCAAACCTTTATTGCATTGGCCTTAACTAAATCGTAACCGGCACCAAGCACAACCCCGGCCAGGATAAAATACCCTACTCCTACCTGCACGAAACCTCCATATAATCCGATTGCAAAGAAGATTACAATCTGAATCCACGAAACCGGTTTCTCCATCAGCGCTTCGGTACCTTTAAGCCATTGCGAAGGTTTGGTGAGGATAAAATACATCATAACAATCATAACCACACCAATTGCTTTGCGAAAAATCGCTTCGTTTATATCCGAGGCAATCTGTGCGCCTATAATAGCACCAATCATGGTTGGAATAGCCAGTTTATTGGCTTTTTTAAAGTCGAGGACTTTTTTGCGCCGGAATTCAGAAACTGATGTCATATTCTGAAGGATTACGGCAACACGGTTGGTACCATTGGCAACATTAGCCGGTAAACCAAGGAACATAAACAGCGAAAGCGAAATAATAGTTCCGCCGCCAGCCAGAGTATTAATAAATCCCACAAATACTCCTGACACTATCAGTGTTGCAACAATTGGCCATGTCATACTACTGAGATCATTTTATTTAAAGCAAATGTAAGAAGAGTTGAGGTGCAGCTTAATAGAATTTCATTGAAATAAACACTGGTATTCCGATTGTGTATCCATCAGGGGTGAATATTTTATTCATCAACATGATTTTTCAGTTTACTATGCCTCATCCCATAAGCAAAATACAGCACCAGCCCAATTGCCAGCCATATCAGGAAGCGGAACCAATTGGTAATACCCAGTTCACTCATCAGGTAAAGATTGGTTAAGAGACCGAGAACCGGTATCAGCGACCATTTCCTGGCAACCGCAAAAAAGGTGGTTAAAACTGCAACTGCCATAAAAACAAACATCGGCAACTGGTTATGAAATCCTTTCGAAAGATGATTGCTCCCATTAAATATCCCTGCAAAAAAACCAGGATTAGATATCCAGATTATCGTTATAATTATCACCCAAATCGGAAGTAAATACCAGCGACTATTAACGTAAGGCACATTAAATCCTCGTTTATTTGGGTCGTTGTTGCCTCGTGGATGCAATATCAATACACCGCCGGAGACAAGGATAAAAGCAAATAAAGTACCAATACTGGTAAGGTCGGTTACCTCAGTAAGGTTAAGAAACAGAGCTGGTATAGCAACCACGAAACCTGTAACAATAGTTGCAAAAGCAGGTGTCCTGTACTTTTTATGAAGTTTTGAGAAACGGGGCGGCAACAGCCCATCGCGGCTCATGCTCATCCATATGCGAGGCTGCCCGACCTGGAAAACAAGCAGAACGCCAGCCATGGCAACTACAGCTCCCAGAGCTATAATACCTGATAACTTCGTGAGGTGAAGTTTCTCAAAAGCAAAAGCCAACGGATCCGAAACACCCAACTCACTGAAATGTACCATACCGGTAAGCACCAGACTGATTGCCACGTATAACACGGTGGTAATTACCAGTGCATAAATCATAGAGCGCGGTAAATCGCGACGTGGATTTTTGCATTCTTCCGCAGTAGTCGATATGGCATCAAAACCAATGTAAGCAAAGAAAACGCCTGAAACGCCTTTCAACACTCCGCCAATCCCATTTGGTGCAAAAGGGCTCCAGTTTTCAGGATCAACGTAAAAAGAACCTACGGCAATCACAAGTAATAAAATCCCGATTTTAATCAGCACCATAATATTACCTGCCATTTTAGATTCATAAATACCCTTGTAAACCAGCCATGTAATAAAGAAAACAATCCCCAGGGCAGGTATATCAGCTATAAGCCTGACGCTTCCTATCATAGGCGCCGAGACCCATGCATTATAAGCTTCCCGCATATTCGAATCAAGTCCGGCCAATGCAGCGCCCGACTGAAGTTGCTCTGTAACAATTTTAAATCCTTTTGATGCGCTCAGATAATCAATAGCCAGGTAATCAGGGATATGAATATGTAACCCATGCATTAAGCCCACAAAATATCCCGACCACGAAATGGCTACTGCAATATTACCGATGGCATATTCCATGATGAGGTCCCAGCCGATAATCCAGGCAATTAATTCTCCGAAACTTGCGTAAGCGTATGTATAAGCGCTTCCGCTGATGGGTATGGCTGATGCAAACTCAGCATAACACATGGCCGACAAACCGCAGGCAATTGCAGTAAACACAAATAACAGCGAAACTGCCGGACCTCCGCTGGCAGCAGCATTCCCGATTGTGCTGAATATGCCGGCACCGATAATGGCGGCAATTCCCATGGCTGTAAGATCCCTTACTCCAAGACGGCGTTTCATCAAATCAGGGTTACTTTCGTCGGCATGACGAAGGATCATTTCAATTGATTTTTTCCTGAAAAGATTTTGCATACACTGTTTTTGCCGGTGTAAATGTAAGGAATTGTAACAATAGCATACAGTCGGAAATGAATTTATCAGTATCGAAATTAAAAGCCAAACCAGTTTTTATGACATTATTTCTAATAGCATAATACGGTCAAACTGGAAATTTTTCAACAGATTATATGATCAGCCAGGTTATTCTATATGATTTGGATAGTGCCTGTTTCCCTGAATGACAAAATAAAGCACACATTAACATGGTTAGCAGTATACTATTCTGTAATTGAAACCGTTACTAATTGAAGAAATAAAATTCCACTTAAAAAAACCTATGAAAACACGAAACCTCAGCACGCTTGCATTGCTTTTAGCAATATCATTCAGCCTTATAACTGCCTGTAAGAAAGACACCACAGAAACCTCTAAAGAAACCTTAGTGGACAAAAACAGTATTTTAGCTGAACGTACTTTTAACGACATCGGCAACTACACTTCAAATGCTATGGCATCAGGAAAAGGTAAACTCAAATCCGGCGAAACGGTATGGAGTCCTGATGTTAGCTGCCTTGTGATTTCCTTCGATCTTACTTCGGTGCCATATAAACTCATCCTTGATTTCGGTGCCACCAACTGCCTTTGCGAAGATGGACTGAACCGGCGTGGTAAAATAATAGTTTCGTATAGTAGCGGTTATGGTGATTCTTTAGCGATGCTCAACACTACGCTTGAAAACTTTTTTGTGAATGATAACCAGATCATCGGAACCCGCATACTTACTTACAAAGGTCATAACCAGGCAGGCAAACCGAATTGGGATGTAACTGTTAACGGATCAATAGTTCTGGCCAGTGGCGAAGGCACCATTACTTACCAGGCATCGCACAACAGCGAAATGATTGTAGGTGAATATACCCCGGAATTAACTGATAATGTATTTTCAATCACAGGATCAGCCAATGGAACCGCAATAACCGGGCAGGCATTCACATCGGTGATAACCACACCTTTAATCAGTAAAATGACCTGTGCGTATTTTGTTAGCGGCGTTGTTGAAATAACTCCCGCAGCCGAACCTATGCGCATATTGAACTATGGCACAGGCGAATGCGATAATAGAGCAACAGTAACCGTAAGTGGAATAACGTTCGAGATAACGCTTCCGTAAATTTTGAATAAATTTAAGAAAAGGCAGGGCAAGTGTTGTCCTGCTTTTTTTATGCGGATATAATTTGTCCGGCTGCTTTAAGTATACCTTCCAGGTCAATTCCGCATTCGCGATGCAACTCCTCGACAGTTCCCTGCTCGATGAACCTATCAGGAACACCCAACCGGTGAATGGTTGCGCTGTGGTAATGGTTGTCGCTGGCAAATTCAGTAACGGCACTTCCTAATCCGCCAATGATGGAAGCATCTTCGACAGTAATGATTTTATCAAAAGATTCAAAAATATCATGAAGTAATTCATTATCAATTGGTTTCAGAAAGCGGATATCATATAATGCTACATTAATTCCTTTTTCAGCAAGCTGCAAACAGGCTTCCAGGGCTATATTTCCGATTGGCCCGATTGAAATTATTGCCATATCTTTCCCTTCGCGGATCATTCGTCCTTTTCCTACTGGTAGCGCAGCAAATGGCGTATTCCAATGTGGCATTACTCCACGCCCGCGCGGATAGCGGATAGCAACCGGCCCCATTCCTTCGAGCTGAGCGGTAAACATCATATTGCGAAGTTCTTCCTCGTTCATTGGCGAACAAATGGTAATGTTAGGAATCGTACGCAGGTATGCCAGGTCGTAAACGCCATGGTGCGTGGCGCCGTCTTCGCCAACCAAACCTCCGCGATCGAGGCAGAAAACTACATGCAGATTTTGCAAAGCCACATCATGAATTACCTGATCGTAAGCCCGTTGCATAAAACTGGAATAAATATTACAGAACGGAATCATTCCACTGGCGGCCATGCCAGCCGAAAAGGTAACCGCATGTTGTTCGGCAATTCCAACATCAAAAGCACGGTCGGGCATTTTGGCCATCATGAGGTTAAGCGAACAGCCTGTAGGCATTGCAGGTGTAATTCCAACAATTTTACTGTTCATCTCGGCCAGTTCAATTATGGTTTTCCCAAAAACGACCTGGTATTTTGGAGGCTGGTTTTTACACTGTGTTTCTTTCAGCTCACCGGTTTCCATGTTGAAAATTCCGGGTGCATGGAATAACGTCTGATCACGTTCAGCTTTTTCGTAGCCTTTGCCTTTAACTGTAATTACATGAAGCAATTTCGGCCCGGGAATATTTTGCAGATCGCGCATCAGGTGAACCAGTTTTACAACATCATGCCCGTCAACAGGGCCAAAATACCTGAAACCGAAAGCTTCAAAAAGATTACTTTCCTTTAGTAACGAAGCTTTTACCGCGTTTCCAATCTGTTTAACAACGGCTCTTGTATTGGCGCCATAACGTGTTTTCCCACCCATGAGCCACCAAACTTTATCTTTCAGTGTATTGTATGCCCGCGAAGTGGTAATATCAGTAAGGTATTTCGAAAGTCCACCAACATTTTTATCAATTGCAATCCCATTGTCGTTAAGAATAACCAGCAGATTTGCTTTTGACACACCGGCATTGTTCAGGGCTTCCATTGCCATACCGGCAGTCATGGAACCATCGCCGATAACAGCAATATGTTTCTGGCTTTTATTTCCCTGAAGCTCTGCGGCAACTGCCATTCCAAGAGCGGCTGAAATACTGGTGGAGGAATGACCGGTTCCGAAAGCATCATATTCGCTTTCGCTGATACGGGGAAATCCGCTGATACCATTGTATGAGCGGTTGGTGTAAAAAATATCCTTGCGGCCGGTTAGTATTTTATGTGCATATGCCTGATGGCCAACATCCCAAATAAGTTTATCAACAGGAGTATTGAAAGCATAATGGATAGCTGTGGTAAGTTCAATCACCCCGAGACTGGCACCTAAATGACCTGGATTGCGCGAAATTACTTCGAGGATGAACTGACGGACATCCTTACACACTTGTGGAAGCTCGTCAATAGGGAGTTTGCGCAGGTCGTCGGGTGAATCGATATTTGATAACAGAGTGCCCTGTGCGGGTGTCATAATTGGTAATTTGGTTTGTAAAAGTAAGATTTTCCTGCTTAAACGTGGCCTGTTGAGGTATATTATTATGTTTATGGAATGTTAACAAAAAACCGGACTCCAAAATCGGAATCCGGCTTTCATGAATATAATCCAGTCATTTACAAGCTAACTAACTGAATATTAATTTATCGCAGAATAAATCTCAGCAATTGGCATTAATTAGTATTTCGATTCTCTTTCTTTTGCTTTGTTCATCCAGTCGACCAGCGTAGTTTTTTTGAAAACTTCCTTGTCGGCATTCAGTTTAACCATATCCAGACCGATATATTGTTGTGCTTTGGCTTTGGTAGAAATATCAGGATAAGGCACTTCCTGATTAAATCCTTTGCCTGCCAATACTCTTGCAAGTTTAATTCGTGCTTCCTGTGCATAAGTGATGCCATTAGCAATTACCCGACCTATCTCGAGAGGTGCATGAAATGAAGCTCCATGGCTGGCTGCAGCAAAATCCCAGCGCCATTGCGATTTGCGGATATCCGAAAGTACTGCTTTCATTTCTGCTTCCGTAGCTCCAAGATCCCAGGCCTTTTTGGCTTCAACGTGCGCACGCACAAGTAACTCTTCCAGTTTATTGCGGTTTTCAATAATTTTATCCTGGCGTTCGTAAACATTAGTCAGCAAAGTAGCTGCTTCCTCGCGATGACATACCTGGCATGAGTTAGCTATATTGTTTAGCGGACTTTGGATATGGTGATCCGTAAATTTCTGTCCGCCTTCGCTCTTATAAGGCATATGACAATCGGCACAGGCAACACCACGCTGACCATGAATGCCCATCATATATGTTTCATATTCAGGGTGCTGTGCTTTTAACATTGGTGCTTTGCTCAGGCTGTGAGTCCAATCGGTGAAACCATAACTATCATAGTATTCTTCGATATTTTCGGCCGAAAATCCTTTATCCCACGGGAAAGTCAGATACGCAGTTCCTTCAATTTTCTTTTTATCAAAGTAATATTCCACATGGCACTGAGCACAAACGAGTGAACGCATTTCCTGGTGTGTGGCTTTGGTAATATCTTTCCCCTGGCGTTCGAAAGCCTCGATGAGAGCCGGACGTGTGATAACAAGATTCATAGTTTTTGTATCATGACAATCAGCACAACCAATCGGGTTAACAATTTCCGGACCCTTGGTGTCCCAACTGCCATTATAGAATTCTGCAGGTGTCATTTTACCTAACAAACGGGTTACATCCGGGCTTTTACAACTCCAGCAGGTATTGGGCTGTGGGCTTGGATTGCCTGCGGAAGGTGCTCCAGTTCGAAGTGAATTTACAATATCCTCGATGGCATAATAATGTCCGCGACCTTGCGTATATTCTTTCGAAAAAGCGTAGCCTGCCCATAAAACAACCATGCGTGGATCAACCTCCAGCATATCGATTACAGCGTTTCCGTTGTGCTTGCTGCGGAAACTGGTATCCATAGTCTGAATATACGACTGGTATTCGCGCGGGAAGTTTTTGCCCCATTCCGAATTGCGCGGTTCGCCTTGTTTCAGCTCGACCATAGGTTTGTATACATACTCTTTTTCCGCCCTGCGGTTTGTAATTGAAGAAGCAAGCATTCCGAGCAGGAATACTATAATTACTGTACCTGTAAAAAGCAACCAGTAAAAGATCGGTTTACGTTTTGTGTTTGCCATTGATGTATAAGATTAATTGTTGTTTTGTTTGTCCATAAAATTACGCAGCCATTGCGGTACCGGGTTTTCGAGTTGCGGCACTCTTGCATATGGCGCTGACGATAAACTATTTACTGTGCCATGAGGCGTTTCTCGGTGGCAATCCCAGCATTCGCGATCGGTACGGGTGTGGAAATAGTCGGAATTTACTACAGCCAGCATACTGCGGTCCTGGAGCAAAGGTTCGTGACAGCGAATGCAGTTCTGATGCACTACTCTCCGTCCTGCA
>JBBSDC010000156.1:0-8956 GCA_038249705.1 Bacteroidales bacterium
CAGGATTCGCATTTATGGCGACAAAGCATTTTTAACTATCAAAGGGATTACCAATGATTCCGGTATTAGCCGTTATGAGTGGGAAAAGGAAATTCCTGTTGCCGAAGCCCACGAATTGCTGAAGTTATGTGAGCCGGGAATAATTGATAAAACCCGTTACCTGGTGCAGGTTGGTAAATTTGTTTTTGAGGTGGATGAATTTTATGGTGAAAATGAAGGGCTAACCGTGGCTGAGATTGAACTGGATGCTGAAAATGATCAGTTTGAGAAACCCGATTGGCTCGGGGCAGAGGTAACCGGGAATAAAAGATATTTTAATTCGCGCCTGGTTAAAACGCCTTTCTCCAGGTGGTGATTGTTAGTGCTTTTTAGTTCACCCAAGTAAACATATTTATTTTCAGAGGTTCTCCAGTAGAAAATTTGTCATCCGTGTGTAAAGGTGGTAACGGGTGTTGCCTCCATAAATGCTATGGTTACGGTTTGTGTAAAGCTGCATTTCGAATTGTTTATCAGCCTGTACCAGTCGTTCCGCAAACTCAAACGTGTTTTGCACATGAACATTATCGTCAGCCAATCCATGGCAAATCAGAAACTTCCCCTGAAAATCTGGAGCAAAATTAAGTGGTGAATTTTGGTCGTATCCGTCCGGATTTTCCTGTGGAGTGCGCATAAACCGCTCAGTATAAATATTATCGTAATAGCGCCAGTTGGTAACGGGAGCCACGGCTATGCCTGTTTTAAATACTCCGTTCCCTTTCACCATACATGATGATGAAATGTAACCGCCAAAACTCCAGCCCCAGATTCCAATGCGTGTTGCATCAACATAGGGAAGAGATCCAAGATATTTAGCAGCTTCAATCTGGTCGATGGTTTCGTATTTGCCAAGCTGCATGTATGTAGCTTTACGGAAAGCTTCCCCACGACCGCCAGTACCACGGCCATCCACACACGCAACAATATAGCCCAGCTGAGCAAGGTAGTTTTCCCAGCCAAAGCTCCAGCTATCCAAGGCACTCTGTGAATTTGGTCCGCTGTACTGTGTCATAAAAACAGGATACTTTTTTGATGGGTCAAAGCCAACGGGTTTCAACATCCATCCATTGAGATTTACATTCTCCGAAGTATTAAAATTGAAAAATTCACGATACCGGAATTCGTAATCCTTTAATTTGTCAGTCAGCACTTTACCATCATCAAGAACCCGCATGGCTTTACCCCCGGAATTGTATAAAACAGTGGTTGAAGGAGTTTTGACATTGGATGTAGTGATGGTGTAGTATTTGAATCCCTCGCTGAATTTGGCACTATTAGCTCCGGTACTCACAGAAAGCTTTTTCTTCTCCGTACCATCCCATTTTATGCAATAGTTTTCGCGTTGATAAGGTGCAGGTTCGGCTGAAGTATAATAAATCAGTCTTTTTTCTGTGTCGCATCCATTCAGGGCTGTTACATCAAAACTGCCCTTTGTCACCTGGCTGACAAGCTTTCCCTGAATATTGTATAAGTAAATATGTGTAAATCCATCCCGCTCGCTCATCATCGTGAAATGGATTTTATCATCCAGGAATTGTATATCGTCGTACGATTTTCCATCAATGTAATACGTATTGGTTTCGGTAACAAGAATTCCGGTTTGGCCTGTTGAAGGATTGGCAAGTAAAATATCCAGTTGATTCTGTAAACGGTTTAATCGAAAAATCGCGAGTTGATCCGGATCTTTTGTGAACCGGATCCGGGGGATATAAATATCTTTTTCGGCGCCAATATCCATAGTTTGCATTTTGGCTGTGGCCAGATTGTAGGAGTGAACACTTACTACTGAGTTGGGATCGCCGGCTTTTGGATATTTAAAAGTAGAAACCCCCGGATATAATTTATTTTCTTCAAGTGAAGGTGCTTGTCCCTGGAACATCGACATGCTGAATTGCGGAACTTTACTTTCGTCGAATCGTATCCATGCCAGATATTTGCCATCGGGCGACCATTCGAATGCTTTGTTAAAGCTGAATTCTTCTTCATAAACCCAGTCGGGTATGCCGTTGATAATATGATTGAACTTTCCGTCATCAGTTATTTGTATCTCTTTGCCTGATTGTAAATCTGCATAAAAAATATTGTTTTCGCGAACGAAAGCAACTTTATTCCCGTCGGGCGAAAACGTAGCCAGTTGCTGGCTTCCATTCTCCGAAACCGGTGTAAGTATTTGTTTTTGAAAGTCATAAACAAAATAGTTTGCTGTAAAAGAGCGGCGGTAAATCGCTTTCTTATTACTGAGTAACAAGACTTTGGTTTCATCAGAGCTAAAACTGAAATCGTTGAAAGATTTAAGTTTATCTGTTTTTAAAGCCGAGAGATCGAGCCATGTTTTCAATGTTTCGCCTGTCGGGTAGCTGTGCATTACCAGTTTTGTGCCGCGACCCTCTATGGAAATATAGTTTTCGCCATCCTTCATGGAGCGGAACTCACCCACTCCAGGCGAATAGAAAGTGTTATCCCTGAAAAAATCGGATAATTCAAATTGTTTTGAACCGTTTTGAGCTTTGATATTTGATACCGATACCAGGCACAAAGCAAAAATTACAAAGACGGAAATTGTATTTCGCATGAGAAAATATTTGTTGTCAAAAATATGATTTTAAAGACTATGAAATGGAGTTTGGATCACCAAAATTATCAGGAATGCAGATTAATTGTTGCTTTTATCCGACACCATTGTATTAAATCAGATTGATACTTTATAAATTGAGATAAAATGCTACTTTTGTAGCGGAATCGCGTTGTTAGCTCAGTTGGTTCAGAGCACCGCCTTGACAGGGCGGGGGTCACTGGTTCGAGTCCAGTACAACGCACTAAGCTACTAATAAGGTAGTTGCGGCCAAAAAGCAAAAAAGGTCGGACAAATCCCGGACAAGCTTCTTTTTTACCGATAGGTACTAATCCTGTTGGCTAAAAAAAAATGTACATATCCGAATCCCTGTCAGAAATAAAAAATCTACCGCCCTGCAAAACTGTGTACGGGTAAAGAATGGTTTGTAGGATATTCTGTTTACAACCCTGAGCTCAGGAAACTGAGCCGGAAAATCTTCTGCACTGAAATTGTTTCGCTTTCTCTAAATAATTGTTAACATTACAGTGTTAGTATGTTATATTTGTACAGGATAAGTTTCGTTATTTTTTGCTTTAATTTAGTCTCTCTGTAGTATTTCAGGACATAGAGCCTTAGAGACGAAATATTACAACCATTTCAAAATAAAAGAGTTACTCAAATAAGTTTATTAGTTTATGTTTGTTGTGGTTCAAAAGTTTAAAAAAGCATAGTACAGAATTGTAAAACAAGATTGAATTATCTTTCACCTGAAGTTTGCCATTCTGGCTTCAGAATTTTTTTTTAAATCAAAATTTTGAAGAAACATATTAAAAAGATCAAGTTCGTGGTTTTTATTCCGGTTAGTCTTTTGGCTATCGGAATCATAAACTTCTTGTTTATTCGTCTGCTGAACATTACAATTGATTGGACTACCTCATGGTACCAGGATTTTGACATTATTTACTTTATACTGCTGGCTCCATTTTTCTGGGGTACTATCTGGGGTATATTTAAGCTTACGGCTATTGGTCTGGCAGCGTTGCTTATTCCGGTTTCGCCCGACAAGAATTTTTCGCTTTATTCTCTGGGTGTTCTTTCTCTTATAAATTGCATCGCTTTAATTGTTTATTATTGGACACGCGATGTTAATTATTCTTGGAAGGTAGTGCTAATGTCATTTGTAATTACAGTGTTTATTTTTGATTTCTCAGCTTCAATTTTGTTGGTTTTTTCGAAAAAGGAAAGTCACGGCTTTGATGAATAGAGTGCAAAATTCAGCTTTTTATACAGTTTTTCTATATAAATACATCAAGCCTTCCACAATAGTCGAGGCTGAATATACACAAATCAAAAATTAAGATCAGAACTGAAAAAGGAAAGGATTCTTCACTTTCTTAACTGATTTATCAGGATAATGAACAGTAAACTCCTGTGCTTTAAGCATCGTATTTATTTTCTCCACGCTTGTAAGGTTGCTCACGAACCAGATTTTGATAACAGGTCCTGATTCACTAAATGAAGTCTGCAATCGCACTATACCATCGTCATTAGATGCATGAGATACAAGGTAAGGCATCCATTTGAGAAGGGAAGGGTCAGCGGCCTGCTCAAACGGCAATTCATAAACCAGCATTTTATCATCAGTATAACTTTCGTACTTATTGAAAGAAACATCGGTTGTTGGAATAAACATTGTGAGGAATTCGTGTGCTGGAATCTCACCGGTTTCTTTTCCTTTTTCTACCACTACGAAGCCAGTTTCAACTGTAGTTTTATCATCGCCCTCGCCAAGTATAAGCGTTTTACTTGCCGCAGCAGCTTTTATTTTTGATTCGTCAGTAAGCTCAGGATTATAGTAAATGGTAGCTTGAACTGGTTCTCCGAAACGGGTACTCAAAGCTAAAACTCCTTTGTCGGCCTTCAATAATGCACTCAGGTATGACTGGTCGTTAGGATCAAAACAGCGGTCGATGCCTATAGTGAGAACGTTAACATTCCCTGAGGATATTCCTTTAATATTCAGAATCTCCGAAAGCGGGGCGAAAATGGCTTCTTTAACAGCTATTTCGTTAGTAATATCTCCATTGTAATAAACAACCACACGCTTATGTTTTACGAACGTTTCAACACCTAAAACTCCGGGCGTTTCTTTCATATGGTTGGCAAATGAACGCGAGCTTCCAAAACATTTGATGTTTTTAAGCCCGTCCATTTTTACAACTTTTACATTTTCGCCGGTTATATCACCCCAACTCTCGTTAATTGTAGGCAGCTCGTAATACGATGCAATAATTATGGCTGCGGCAGCGAGTATTACCGTTGCTGTTGCAGGCAACCAGCGCAGATTGCGTTTGTTGATAGTGAGAGCGCCTTTTTCCGGACATTTTACAACACAATCAACGCACAGATGGCAATCGATGTGATTAACGGTATCCACGGTCGAAATCGGAATCGACATCGGGCATTTTTTATCGCAGATACGGCAATGTGTGCATAAATCATCGTGGCGGGTTATGCGAAGAGCCGGGAATATGAAGAATTTTAAAGTTGTTGCTTCGAAAACAAATCCAAGAAGACAAAGCGTACCAAGCAGCCACGGCCATGGAATTACAAATCCGGCAACATTTGTAAGCAGCACCCAAAGCAAAGTTACTGCTGCTGCGGGAAGTGCATAAACCGCTATATTGGTTATAGCGCCCAAAGGACACAGATATTTGCACCAAAATTGATTGATAAAAAACGAGCCTGCAATAGTAAGTATCAGAGCTGGAAGGGCATACCAGAAATATACATCGCCACTAAAACCGGTAAAAGCTGCATAAAAAGGATCAAACTTGCGGCAGAATAATTCGCTTGCTGTTACCGTAAAATAAAATGTAATAAACAACAAAACATATTTTAACAATCGCAAGCCTTTGTCGGCGTTACCCTTTAACGTTTTATGCATTTTAAATTTCCGCCCCAGCGAACCCATCCATTCGGTAAAAGTGCCAATGGGGCAAATATAACTACAGAACAATTTGCTGAAAAGTATAACTCCCAGTATCAAAGCCAGACCCAACGCAATTTGCACGGTCGTCATGGAACAAGCCAGCGAATGGCTCGAAAAATAACTTGCCAGCGATTGCATCCCTCCGAAAGGGCAGTAAGCTTCGAAATCGGGGAAGTAGTTTTTATCCACAACCGGCCTCAATACCATGTATATCAACAAAATAAATATTACTGATTGTAATGTGATACGATAGTAATTTGTCGGAGAGTTTTTTTTACGTGCCATGGCTTTATTTATTTTTTTTTCGATGCGTTGCGTTTACATGATCTTAATGTTGTGCGAAAGTATAAAATGAAGCTGTGAAATCCGGCAAATAGCGCAATTTAGAACTATTCTACCCAATTGTTGGATACAATGGATAAGCTGAGTCAACGGCCAGTTACATTTTAAATTAGTACCTTTGAAGTCACTTTTATACAAACTGAATGAAACTCTCTGTCAAACATTTATTTCTGCTGTCATTATCGGTTTTTGCGACATATCCGTTGTTTGCTCAGGAAAAGGCTGCAAATTCCAAACCCAAGGTTTTTCAACAGTCGGGTGCAGGCAAACGTGGCGATAATGCCATGCGTGTGATGTTTTATAATGTTGAAAATCTGTTCGATCCTTTCAATGACAGCCTTAAAGCAGATGAGGAATATCTTCCGGGAGGTATGCGTGGATGGAATTATAACCGAATGAAACGGAAACAGATAAATATCGCGAAGGTGGTACTGTCAGTCGGTGGTTGGGATGCACCCGAAATAATTGGATTCTGCGAAATCGAAAATCGGTTTGTGCTTACACAGTTAGCTAATGATACGCCACTTAAAAACTTTGGTTATAAGGTTATTCATTTCGAATCGCCCGATCCGCGTGGCATTGATGTTGGCTTGTTTTACCGTCCTGATAAATTTCAGGTTTTACAAAATAATCCAATCAAAATACGTTTTCCGTTTGACACAACTTCGCGCTCCCGCGATATTCTTTACGTAAAAGGCATTGCATGCAAGCGCGACACCCTTAATATTTTTGTAAACCACTGGCCTTCGAAATATGGTGGTGCCATGGCTACTATTCCCAAAAGAAATTATGTGGCATCGGTATTACGAAAACATGTTGATTCGCTGCTTGCAATAAATCCTGATGCAAATATTCTGATCATGGGCGATCTAAACGATACACCTGCTGCCGAATGTGTAAATACGGTGCTTGGTGCAAAAATGGATTCAACGAACCTGGCTCCCAACGATTTGTATAACATGCTTGCCGGTGCCGGAATTTCATGGAAAAAAGGAACCGTTAAATACCGGGAGGAATGGGAAACAATTGATCATATGATAATTTCAAAACCTGTGTTGCGTTACACCACCCCACATGGCATGCAGATTTTTGACGCTCCTTTTTTATTGCAGGACGATGATGCCTGGTTTGGAAAAAAACCTTTTCGTACATTTTACGGAGCCAAATATATTGGTGGTTTCAGCGATCATCTTCCTGTTTACATGGATTTAAAATTCCGTTAGTTATTGCATTCTAAACAAAACCAGGTATAATTTTAAATGCAAAAATCATAGCTATAAATGAAACAAAAACTCTCTGTCTATAACATCGTTATTATAGTAATTCTGTTGTTAATAATACTAATTGGCTCACTGATGCTTTTTGTAAATCCCAACGAAAAACCTGCCCGTAAACCCGCAGCAATAGGTACAGAAACACCATCGGCACCTGCAAAGCCGGTTTTTCGCAAGGACGGTGAGCTGAGTTTTCTGGATGCGAAAACCAGCCGGGTAATCTCCGCTATTGATATTGAAGTGGCTGCTACCGATGCATCCCGCGAACAGGGTTTGATGTACCGGGATACTATGGCCGAAAATATAGGAATGTTGTTTATGATGGGTGCTGAAGAAATGCAGGCGTTCTGGATGAAAAACACTATTATTTCACTGGATATCATTTATGTTGATTCCGAACGGCGGATTGTAAGTATCCATAAAAACTGTAAGCCTTACTCTCTCGATCAGATTCATTCGGCAGCGCCAGCGCTTTATGTGGTCGAAGTTATTGCAGGATATACTGATAAGTACAAAATTAAAGTCGGCGACAGGGTTTCGTTTTAACAAAATAGGGATAAGAGAGAAAGAACTAAAGAAGATAAGGGGTCATCAGGGAAAAGAGTTAGAAGAATAATGCAACCGGTTTGAAGTAAGTTACACCAGCAAAATAATCATACATTTTAAAATATCCGGAAATTCCATATCTGGTTTGTTTAATATGTGTTGAGGCTGAAATATCCGAATATAAATATTCTCCATAACTCTCGTAATGTGAGTATGAAGCGGATATTCGGGTTGATGAGTCGATACCAGCAAGTGCCGGATTGAAAGAACAAGTTGTTTGGTAACTATGCAAATTGATCTGCGCCCAAATGATGTTGAGGCAGCTCAATAGCAATACTATTAAAAATAACCTCATTAGCTTGAATTTAGGAATATAATTTATATCAAATCATATAAATCTCTCATGATTTAATTATGGTCAAATATATGATTAAGTTAGAAAGAAAAAATTTGAATTACAAAAACTCCTTCTTTTTTCTGATACTATGCGAACGCTAGATGATTTAGTGTAAAAATGGATGGCTGAGGAAAGAGGGGAAGGGTTGGATTTTATTCTTATAAATCAACAACATAAGCTCCTTTATCTTTCAAGCTGTAGGATTCAACACCCGCTGCTTTGCATTCGGCTATCCATTTATCAGTTTTATATATCGAATTCGAACCATCAAAAAGAATCATATTGGGTTCATATATTTTTAAAAGATCCGTGATACGAAATTTTGGATTATCACGGATAACAAGGTAATCAACCTTAAGTTTCGTAAAATTCCCTTTGAGCATTGGAATACTGTCAATTAGGAGTACTCTTTTATCGTGGAAGAGAAAATAGTTGCCGACATTGTACAGTGAACTTACTTGTGTTGGATGAACTTGGCGGGGATCTGCATTTGTTTCAATAGCTGAAGTAAACAGAGTACCAATTCCGTAAAGAGATTTTGTACCATCAAGTTGAAATTTGATTGCTTTAGAATCGCTGAGCATTGTTTGATTCGCAATCACAGACTGATTTTTCCCGTTTATAAAACCGATGGCAGATTGTTTGTTAACTGAATAAAATATAATCTTTTGTTGCCGCTGCCGCGAAATGGAAGTGTATGATAAATTTGCTGAAAGCATTAAAACCAGTGCCAGAGTGATATAAATAAACTCTTTCCGCTTATAATAAACCAGCATCATGATTGCTGTTAATATCAGGTAGATCAGAAAAGTGTC
>JBBSDC010000157.1:0-8941 GCA_038249705.1 Bacteroidales bacterium
AAAAATTGCCATTGAAAAACTGGAAACAGAATCTTATGATATTATTTTGATGGACTTACAAATGCCCGAAATGAATGGAATTGAAGCTACTGAATATATTCGTAAAAAATTAAATTCAAAAATTCCTATCATTGCTTTAACGGCAGATGTAACAACAATTAATTTGGAAAAATGCCAGACAATGGGAATGAACGATTATCTCGCCAAACCCGTTGACGAAGAATTATTATACAAAAAAATAATTGGGTTAATAAAACCTATGAGTAACGAAAACTTATAAGCCTACGCACCCATATACCTTCACGTTAAGGCGCATATGCTGCCTTCGCTGACAGCCCGCAAAAGCCAAAGGCCGCATAAGATACACGCCGTCCGTCCTATGCCCACAAACACCTTGAAACGTTACTGTTTCATAATATATTTGCCTAACGATTGATAAAATAAGGCAACACACAACAAATAGGAATATGAAGCAAATGGACATAGAACAAATACCTGTTCTTTAATGTAATGTAGGTTTTTGTGCATTTTACAGCTGCGATAGCCGATAAAATTTTGTGTAGATATAAAGTGTTTTTGCTTTCTGAAATTTTGTTTATTACTAATTTCGAAATAAAGAAAGAATCGGTACTTTTAAAAAGGCTTTCCACGAAGGTGGATTTAGTTCAACAAACAATCCAGGTAAATAAAAAAGAACCTTGGTATTTATCTTTGTTTTATAATCCACAAAACCAAGGCCTTATAACAAAAGTTCAACAAATTGCAGATTTTACCAGCGAACATATTTTTGTTGGTATGGATGTAAGAGTTGGAGAGTAACTTTTTATTATGGGCAGCACTACCTCAGCACATTCAGCCAGTCACCGTCCGTTCAACCCCTAACCCCCAAACCCTAAACCCCAGCCCCTATTTCACTTCCTTTTTCTATCTTTGCAAAAAAAAATAAAAAATGAATCTCGAATTAAGCGAACAGGAACAAATACGACGCAACTCACTGGCGGAACTCAATACAATGGGAATCAATCCATATCCGGCCGAAAGTTTTCCGGTTAATGTTACTGCCCAGGCCATACTCGCTGAATATAGTCCCGAAAATCAACATGCATTTCAAAACGTAAGCATTGCCGGTCGTATCATGACCCGCCGAATCATGGGCGCTGCCTCGTTTGTCGATATGCAGGACAGCACCGGTCGCATTCAGCTCTATATCAAACGCGACGATATTTGCGAAAGCGAGGACAAATCATTTTATAATACTGCTTTCAAGCGGCTGATGGATATCGGCGATATTATCGGCGTAAGCGGTTATGTGTTTGTTACGCAGATGGGCGAAATTTCCATTCATGTAAAATCATTGAAATTATTGAGTAAATCGTTACGCGTTCTTCCTATTGTTAAAGAAAAAGACGATCAGGTTTTTGATGCTTTCAGCGATCCCGAAGTTCGTTATCGCCAGCGGTATGTCGATCTGATCGTGAATCCCGAAATCCGCGATGTATTTGTTAAACGCACCCGTTTGGTAAATACCATGCGTACTTTCCTGAGCAACCAGGGGTACCTCGAAGTAGAAACACCAATCCTGCAACCTTTGTATGGCGGTGCCGCAGCACGCCCGTTCAAAACTCACCATAACAGCCTGGATATGACCTTGTATATGCGTATTGCAAACGAGCTATATCTTAAAAGACTGATAGTAGGTGGTTATGATGGTGTTTTCGAGTTTTCGAAAGATTTCCGTAACGAAGGTATGGATCGTTTCCATAATCCTGAGTTTACACAAATGGAACTTTATGTGGCTTATAAGGATTACGAATGGATGATGGATACCGTGGAAGAAATGGTCGAGCGCATTGCTATCGATTTGCACGGAACTACAAAAATTCAGGTTGGGAATAACGAAATTGATTTCAAACGCCCATGGAAACGGTTCACGATGTTCGAAGCCGTTCAGCATTTTACAGGTGTCGATATTTCGGAAATGAATGAGGATCAGCTTCGCGAAACCTGCAAAAAATTCAATATTGCCACCAACGAAAGCATGGGCAAAGGCAAACTGATTGACGAGCTTTTTGGCGAAACAGCCGAGCCTAACCTTATTCAGCCAACGTTTATTACCGATTACCCTGTCGAAATGTCGCCTCTTGCTAAAAAGCACCGCAGCAAACCAGGGTTGGTTGAGCGTTTCGAAGCTATATGCAACGGCAAGGAACTCTGTAATGCTTTCAGTGAGTTGAATGACCCTATCGATCAGCGTGCACGTTTCGAAGAACAACTCGAATTAGGTAAACGTGGCGACGACGAATCTATGGTTCTCGACGAAGATTTTCTTCGCTCGCTCGAATATGGTATGCCACCAACAGCAGGACTTGGAATAGGCATCGATCGGTTAACCATGATTATGACCAACCAGCAATCCATACAGGACGTACTTTTCTTCCCGCAGATGCGCCCTGAAAAAGCAACCGTTGCAACCGGTGCAACCGACGACGAATTCGTTGCACTTGGTGTTCCGGCCGATTGGGTGCCTGTTTTGAGAAAAGCCGGTATTAAAATGCCTGCTGATCTTAAAGAAGCGAATCCAAACAAACTGCTTCACGAACTGAGCGGAATGCGCAAAAAACTGAAACTCGAAATCCCATCGCTGCGCCTCGAAGAAGTAAGTGCGTGGTGCATGAAATAATTTAAATTTATCAAATAATGAATGGCCTTTGCTTAAAACAGCGAAGGCTATTTTTTTATGCAACAGCCTGAACATTCAGATCTCTGCAAAGCGGCATCGCTGTTTGTTTTATGCACATGCAACGAAATTCCAAATTTAGTTCCCTTTAGTATTCGTAATAGAAATGTATGAAGGTATTTTTTTCGATTTTAATACTTTTTTCTGTCACTTTTTCTGATTCTTTATGGGCACAGACCACAGAAGATGTGATATACCTTTATGATGGAAGCATCCTGCGGGGCAACGTTTCGGAACACATATCCGGGAAACATACATCCATCGGAATAACAGGAAGAAACCTGATTGTATTGCCCGACTCAACTATAAAAATGGTATTGAGGGATCAGGCTGTGTCGTCAAAAGATCGCGAAAACATTGCCTCTCCTGTCGAAATGGCTGCCAGCGTAAGTTTTTTCGGAGGATCGAAAAATTCAGCTGGTTGCAGTTTTATCACTTCTTACCGTTTCCCGTTTCGCCTGTCAACAGGAGTGGGTATTGGAAACGAATGGTTCTATCACCAGCAGATTCCGTTTATTGCTGATGTAAAATATAGTTTCCTGAAAGGATCGTGGTCGCCATACGTTTATGCTCAAACCGGATATGCAATCCCGTTGTCAAAAAAAGCGGACGACGATAATAGCTGGTACAATCAATACACCAATTATTATGGGGGAGTACTGGCAGGCGTGGGCGGAGGCATGAGATTCAGTTTTACAGGCCATAACGCGCTGATTTTCAGTTTTGGATACCGCTACCAAAAAACCAAAACTGTAACCGAAAACAATTACTGGAGCTCTTCATCATACATTGAGGAAACTATAAAATTCGACGAATACAACAGGATGACTTTTTCAGTCGGTTTCCTGTTTAACTAGTATACGTAAAGACGCAATGCCCGCGCCGCTTCGCAGAACAGCTCGGGCCTCTTCAAAGAAAAGCTCGTTGCTCTACAAAAAAAACTGCTCACGTAGCGTTGAAGCGCTGCCCGCGTAGCTATACAAATGATCATCGGATTGGCTCATTTCTTTTAATAATTAAAAACCAGTAACAACCCTTTCAACACCTAATAAAATGAAAATCAAGAAATTTTTCCTTTCCGTTCCTATGATGATAGTGATGCTTTTGAGCATAGTTTCCTGCAAAGATACATCAGTCGAATACCGAAAATATGTAGCCAATGTGCCGCAGTATATTTCGTACGACGAAATGCGTCAGCCAGCCAAATCACTGGCGGCATCGGCAATCGGAAGCGCCGGCAAAATTTACATAAAGGACAATTACCTGTTCGTAAACGAAAAATACAAGGGTATCCATGTGTTTGATAATTCCAATCCGGCTTCACCTGTAAATGTTACTTTTATTGATATCCCCGGCAACGTGGATATGGCTATCAGTGGCGATTTTCTTTATGCTGATAATTATGTTGACCTGGTTGTTCTGGATATTTCGAACATTATGGCTCCTATAGAAGCAGCACGGATTAAGAACATTTTTCCATATACCATACCCGAAACCAGCGAAGCTTATCCTATCAGCGAAATTAACCAGAATAAAGGCGTAATTGTCGGGTGGCAAGTGAAGGAAGTTACCGAAGAAATAAAGGAAGGCCAAATGTTACCGTATTATTTTTTCGATAAAGGTACCAACAACTTTATGCGCGCGGATGCCATAGGAGGGGGAGCACCTTCTACCACTCAAACCGTAGGTATCGGAGGATCAATGACAAGGTTTATTGTTTATGGCGATGAATTTTATGGCTTGAATCAAGCGGATATGCAGGTAATCAATATCAGTGAGCCTTCAACGCCTGTGGTTGGTGTAAAAATTGATATGCAACGCATGGTCGAAACCGTTTTTATCGACAGTAATTACCTTTTCATTGGTACACAAACCGGAATGCTGGTGTATGATATTACCAACCGGCATAACCCCGTTTACAAGTCGGAGTACAACCATTTTCAAAGCTGCGACCCGGTTGTAGTTCAGGATAATATTGCATATGTAACCCTGCGTGCCGGTAACCGCTGTGGAAATTGGCAAAATGTGCTGGAAGTAATTGATCTTCAGAATATCATGAACCCGGTACTTTTAAAAAGCTATCCTATGACTGAGCCTTACGGATTGGGGATCGACAATAAAACACTTTTTGTATGCGACGGATCAGCCGGATTAAAAATATTTGATGCCAATGATCCGATGCAGATTGATCAGCATATACTTAAACAATATGCTGAGCTCAAAGCATTAGATGTAATTCCTTTTGGAAATGTGCTTATTATGATTGCTGAAGATGGTATTTATCAATACACGTATTCTGATATTCAGCAGATTGAGCAGCTAAGCAAAATACCGATAGGAGGGAAGTAATAGATTTCGGAATATTGATAAACGAATCTGTATAAAAAATAAACGAATTAGGTATAAAATTACTGTTGTACCAAGAGAATCATGCAAGGATTGAATTCATGTTTTGTCTGTTGCGTCGTTAAACTCTTCCAACTTTTTTGAGCTCTGGAAGAGTTCGACAGGCAACTAATAATTTACAATTTCAATCATTGATTCGTATGAATCACTGAGGTTTGTCAGAAATATCAACTTAAAGATGTTTTGTCTATTGAGGCGTTAAACTCTTCCCGAGTTTAAAACTCTTGAAGAGTTTGCCTTCATTTAATTTTAGTCTCAGTTGCTGCATTTTCCAATTGTTTAAAATGCTGTCGTGGAAAAGCCGTATTCGTATTATGGCCAGTATGTTTTTGGTTTAGAGATTGAAACTCATGTACTGGGTTTTGAAATGATTGTGCAATAATAAAATTGAAGTAAAAAAGGCTGGCGATAAGCAGAAAAAGAATTTTCATAACTATAATTTTAATGAATGTAGATTACTTTAATATAATAGACACTTGAAAAGCGTTTTGCCCTTACAACGAAGAAAAATAAATTTTTGAGGGAACGATTTATTTGATTCGATTGACAGGATTATTGCGGTTGTTTACGTCCTAATCCTCTCAAAACCTTTCCCATAAACGCCCATTACATTGGTTACTGACATAAATGCATCGCGGTCTACCTCTTTAATAATGCGGAAAATCTGGCTGGCTTCGGGTTTTTTAACCATTACAAGCAGCACTTTGGTTTGCTCGCCGGTGTACCAGCCTTTACCGTCGATAATGGTTACCCCGCGCTGAACTTCCCTACCTATGCGGTCAGCAATTTCATCGTAGTTTTTTGAGAAAATAAATATCTGCACCGATTGTTTCGAGCCAGTAAACAGAAGATCGATGGTATAGGAGGTAATTCCCATGGCTACGTATCCGTAAACGATTTTCTCGATAGAGCCAAAAATAAAATACGACGAAGCAATAATAAAAATATCGAGGTAAAGGATAATCCTGCCCAGACTTATATTGCGGTATTTATTGATGATCATAGCAATAATATCAGTTCCGCCTGTACTGCCGCCCTGAGTAAATACAATACCAACCCCGGCACCGCCTAATATCCCGCCCAGAACGGTCGAAAGAAATGTATCGTTAACAATAGGTTTGGTAATGTATTGCTGTAATACCGAGAAAAAAACCGTAAGCATTGCCACGCTGAAAATGGTTCGTACCACAAAGCCTTTCCCTAAAATTTTTATTGCAAAAACAATGAGTATCGAATTGATAATCAGGTAACTGATACCCAGAGGAAATCCGCTGGCATAAAAAATAAGTGTGGAAACACCGGTAATTCCGCCGCCGGTAATCTGGGCAGGGATGAGGAAGGCCGTCCAGCCCAGCGCATTCAGCAGCAACCCGAAAGTAATAATAAGGTGCGCTTTGATGGTGGCAGCATTGATATGTTTAAGCATTTTTTTTAGAATATAAGATTTAATTCCTTCAACAAAAGCGGAATGTAATTTTACAATGCTCCCGATTTTATGATATCATAAAATAAAACCACTCCAAAGGTAAATAAGTTGAAAGAATTCTTGGAAAAAAAACACAAAGTTGAGCATAATCCAGCCTTAAAAATGCACCAGGGAACATTTCTTACACATATGTTTTTTATTAATATTTCCTTGTTTCACCTAATCGTTAAATTTTTTTTAAAGTTTTTGTCATATTCTAATTTATATATGTTACTTTTGTGGTTCATAGGATCAATTGCCTGATCTTCACAACATTCAAATAAACCCAAACAATTTTAAGTCATCCTAAATCAAAATCCCTGCGTATGAAAAAATTTACTCTCTTAGTTGCTGCACTTGTTATGGTGGTTCTTACTGCCAATTCACAGGTTACCCGCAACATGGTTGCCGTCGAAATCGGAACCGGCACATGGTGTACATATTGCCCCGGAGCAGCCATGGGTGCTGACGACCTGGTAGAAAACGGTCACCGTGTGGCAATTATCGAAAATCATAATGGCGATACGTACGCCAATGCTTATTCCAATGCCCGCAACACTTATTATGCCATCAGCGGATATCCTACAGCAAGGTTCGACGGTGGAAATGCAGTGGTTGGTGGTAGTCATACCGCAAGTATGTACTCGTCCTATCTTCCTAAATACAACTTGTGTATCGCTATCCCTTCGCCTGTTGATATTACTTACACAATGACCCAAACCGGTCAGCAATTTGTTTTTGATTTTACTGTAACAAAAGTTGCTGATTTGCCTAACAACCAGGTAGTTCTGCATTTTGTAGTAACACAATCAGATATTACCCAGGCATGGCAGGGACAAACGCACCTGAATTTCGTAACCAGGCTTATGGTTCCTGATCAGAATGGTACACCACTCGATTTCACCAGTACGAATGTGCATAATGTAAATATTGTTGCAAATATTGATCCTCTGTGGCCAATGGCAGATCTAGAGTTTATTGCATTTGTTCAGGATAATGCAACCAAAACCATTCATAATACCGCTCGTCCGGTGAAAACTGATTTCGTTGCTACCACTTCAACCAATATCTGTCAGAATAATTTTGTTGTTTTCGAAGATAACAGTGTTGGCCGTCCGGGTTCAGTAAGTTGGTTGTTCCCTGGTGGAAATCCAGGTTCATCCACATCTTCCGAAAATCAAACAATTATGTACAGCACACCGGGGAATTATGATGTTATGATGATAAGTACAACCGGTCTTTCTGTTGATACTGTTTTAAAAGAAGATTATGTTACTATTCGTCCGGGAGCTGAAACAACCTCTCCTGCTGGTCTTACTTTGGTTTGTACCAACAACATAAATCAAACTACTGATTATACAACCATTAGTGCATCAGCTTCAACTTATATATGGGATCTGTATCCTGCAAATGCCGGTTCAGTTGCCAACAATGGTGCAACCTGTACTATTACCTGGGCAAACAACTGGTACGGAACCGCAAGCCTGAGAGTTAGAGGTACAAATGATTGTGGTTTAGGTCCATGGACTGGATATGTGGATATTTTATGCACATCATGCGTTGGCGTGGATGAAAAAGAAATAACACAACCAGTAAGCGTTTATCCAAATCCTGCATCGGCTGATATGAACGTTTCCGTGAATACCGGTGTATCAGATGTATTTACACTAAAACTTATGAATTCGCTTGGAACTGTGGTTTATAACCAAACAATCAGTACTTCAGGAAAACTCAATCATACTATCAATGTTGGTAAATTTGCTGAAGGCATGTATTTTCTTGTAGTGGAAAGCAAGAATCTTAATTACACCCAGAAAGTTACTGTTCAACGTTAGTTGTAACAAACCATTTTAAAAGCCTGTTTAGCCGACAGGCTTTTTTTTGTGATTTTATACTCGATAAAATACTGTATTAATGCAGTTTTCAGGGTTATGAGCGAAGGAAATACACAAACCATGCGTGTATTGATTTCACGTTAATCCAAATATCAATTCTATCCTAAGAAAAGGCTGTCAGTTCGCTGAAAGCCTTTTTTTAGTTAAGAGCTAAAGCGGAAGTTGGAGCACAACGGAAACCAAGCAATGCATGTTGGAGCTCTAAGCAATTAAGAGTGAAAAGTTGAATCAGTTTATAAATATTTGTCGGGGTGTAGTCACCCCTCTCCTTTTTTCGAGGAGAGGGGACGGGGGTGAGGTACAAGAAAGTGAAGCGTGATTCCGTAAAGACGCAATGCTTGCGTCTCCGCACTGCTTGCGTCTCCGCAATGCTTGCGTCTCCGAACTGCTTGCGTCTCCGCACTGCTTGCGTCTCCGCAATGCTTGCGTCTCCGCACT
>JBBSDC010000158.1:0-8898 GCA_038249705.1 Bacteroidales bacterium
GCCAATATGTTTTTAAGCCCGGTTTTTTCGCAAACATTAGCCGATATTTCCGGAGCCACCATCGAACTGTATAATACTGACGGATCGCAGGGTGCTGCCCGTGGTGCCGGAGTGGGAGCAGGTATTTTTAAAGATTTTGAAACCGCTTTTGCCGGACTGCAGAAATTGGAAACAATTACACCTTCGGATGATACTTCTAACCTGAAAAAGGCATATGGAAATTGGGAAAAGAAGCTTGGGAAATAGACCAAAATTCAAAAGGCTTATTGATATCATGCTTGAGTTTTATACTGGTAAAGGTTGGCAACAGCTCAGCATTTCAACTTTTTGAACGCCCAGCCTTTAACCTTTGAACTCATGAACCTTTGAACCCTTTGAACCCTTGAACTCGCAGCATTTGAACCCTTTGAACCCTTGAACGCGCAGCATTTGAACTTTTTAAATTAACAACCAAACAGATAAAATATGAAACCCTTAATTGGAAGCAAAGAATTTTTCCCCGGAATAGGTGAAATCAAGTTTGAAGGTGTTGAATCCAGAAATCCACTAGCCTTCAGGTATTATGATGAAAACAAACTGGTTGGAGGCAAAACCATGAAAGAATATTTTCGTTTTGCCATGGCTTACTGGCACACCTTATGCGGAACAGGCGGTGATCCTTTTGGCCCGGGTACAAAGGATTTCCCGTGGGAAACATCTGCTGATCCTATGCAGCGTAACCGCGATCGCATGGATGCCGCTTTCGAATTTATGAGTAAGGTGGGTATTCAGTTCTGGTGTTTTCACGATACTGATATTGCTGGCGATGGCAGCGTAAAGGAAATTGAAGAAAGCCTTGCTGAAATGGTCAGATATGCAAAGGAAAAACAAACAGCCTCCGGCATAAAGCTTTTGTGGGGAACCGCCAACGTGTTTTCAAATCCACGTTATATGAACGGTGCTTCTACCAATCCTGATTTTCTGGCAGTTGCTCATGCTGGAACGCAAGTTAAAAACGCCATAGATGCTACTATTGCGCTTGGTGGCGAAAACTATGTTTTCTGGGGCGGACGCGAAGGGTATATGTCACTGCTCAATACCAATACCAAACGCGAAAAAGAACATCTCGCGCGTTTCCTTGCCATGGCCCGCGACTATGCCCGCAGCAAAGGGTTTAAAGGAACTTTCCTCATCGAACCTAAACCTATGGAGCCAACCAAGCACCAGTATGATTTTGATACTGAAACGGTTATAGGGTTTTTAAGGCATTTCGGATTAGACAAGGATTTTAAACTGAATATTGAAGTTAACCATGCAACCCTGGCTGGTCATACGTTTGAGCATGAACTTCAAATGGCTGCCGATGCAGGATTACTTGGTAGTATTGATGCCAATCGTGGCGATAGTCAGAATGGCTGGGATACCGATCAGTTCCCAATCAATATTTACGAAACGGTCGAAGCCATGCTTGTAATTCAGCAGGCTGGAGGTTTTACAACCGGAGGTATTAATTTCGACGCTAAAACACGCCGTAATTCCACTGATCTGGACGATATTTTTATCTCCCATATTGCTGCCATGGATACGTTTGCAAGAGCATTTCTGATTGCAGAAAAGATTCTAAAGGAATCAGATTTTCTAAAACTCAGGAAACAGCGCTACAGTTCATTCGATTCAGGCAAAGGCAAAGAGTTTGCAGACGGGAAACTGAAACTCGACGATCTGCGTACCATTGCTCATTCGGAAGGTGAGCCGGCAACCACCAGCGGCAAACAGGAAATGTACGAACAGCTTATTAATATGTATATCTGATATGGGTAACAGGATTCAAACGCTTAATCAAAGCGGTGGTAATTTAGGGTATGTTGCTGTACTTACTTTTATAGCCACATTAGGCGGACTGCTTTTTGGGTATGATACCGCAGTGATTTCAGGCACGGTAAGTTCACTTAAAGTTGTATTTATCGATCCCAATAACTGGTCCGAAACTATAGCTAACTCCTGGCATGGGTTTCTGGTTTCGTCGGCATTGATCGGTTGTATTATTGGCGGATTGGCAGGTGGAGTTGTAAGTGTTAAACTGGGACGTAAAAAGGGGCTTATCCTGGCAGCGATTTTATTTCTTATTTCGGCCATTGGTTCAGCCATGCCTGAGTTGTTTTTCCGTCCTATCGGTCAGGCTGACCATACTTTCATGTACCATTTTATAATTTACCGTATCATTGGAGGAATAGGCGTGGGGCTTGCTTCTATGCTTTCACCCATGTATATTGCCGAAATGTCGCCGGCCAATATGCGTGGTAAACTTGTGTCGTGGAACCAGTTTGCCATTATTTTTGGAATGCTGGTTGTATATTTTGTCAATTACAGCATTGCATTGAGTGGCGATGCATCCTGGCTCGACAGCATCGGATGGCGATGGATGTTTGCTTCCGAAACAATACCTGCTTTCCTGTTTCTGATCCTATTGTTTTTTGTTCCCGAAACGCCAAGGTACCTGGCTTTGAAAAACAACGAAGCTAAGGCTATGAAAATCCTTACAAAAATCAACGGAGCTGCTGTTGCCGGCAAGGTGATGGAAGAGATAAAGGACACGATCCATGCAACCTCAGGGAGGTTATTCAGTTATGGTTACTTTGTAATAATAGCTGGCGTTTTACTGTCTGTTTTTCAGCAGTTTGTGGGCATAAACGTGGTTTTGTATTATGCTCCCGAAATCTTTAAAAACCTGGGCTCAAATACAAATGATTCACTTTTGCTCACCATTATCGTAGGAGCTATCAACCTTTCCTTTACCGTTCTGGCAATTTTTACTGTCGACAGGTTTGGCCGGAAGCCATTGCAGATTATAGGCGCGCTGGGGATGGCATTGTTTATGTTTATGCTTGGATTTTCATTTTTCTCCGGCCAGATAGGTGTTATTGCCATGGTATCGATGCTTGGATATGTTGCCTGTTTTGCATTCTCCTGGGGACCGATCACATGGGTTCTGCTGTCGGAGCTATTTCCGAATAAAATACGCGGAGGAGCAATGGCAATAGCTGTTGCAGCACAATGGATTGCCAACCTTGTAATCTCATGGACTTTCCCTATTATGAACAACAGTTCGGCTCTGACAAAACTGTTTAACCATGGATTCGCATACTGGATTTATGGTTTTATGGGATTGCTTGCCGCATGGTTTGTATGGAAAATGGTTCCCGAAACCAAAGGTAAAACACTTGAACAGATTGAAAAGCTTTGGCTGAAAAAGTAATTGCAGGAAAGCGAAATATACAGAATTAGCTTGCTGTATCTTGTAAATTGATTTTTACTTACCAGCCTAAATATTTCGAAATCAATAATTAACGATAGTTTTGCTTCGTTAATTATTGATTTCTTTCGTTTTACGCATTCTGTATTGGTCTAACACAGAAACCTGATGGCTGTTTTTCCCCCTGATACACTATCAATTCGGATTATATGAATGCCACTGATGTTGAAATTGAATTGAATGGGCTAATAACTTATGACCGCAGGGTGGTGAAACTGGATGAGATGAGGAAGGTGAACCGGGAAAAGTGTAATTCTCTTCACGATGGTACATAACATCAGCTTATGCCGGAATTATCAGAATATTAAAAATCAGGGTGTCTCCAAAAGGTGTTTCCTAAGCGGTTGGCTTACAGAATTCAGAATGATATTTTAGGTCGATTCCCTTATAACAAGGCTTGTCTTTAATTTCTTAACCACCGCTGAATAGTACATTTCAGTGCTTTCGATCCTTTCGATCAGCAACCGGGCGCATTCTTTCCCCAATTCATAACCCAAAGGCGTTACCGTTGTCAACGGCGGATTGAACATGTTACAGAAAGGTTCGTCGCTGAAGCTTAATACGGCTATTTGTTCGGGGATTCTCAGCTTTTTCTTATAAATCGCTATCATAACGCCTGCAACTACCTGATCGCTTATGGAAAATATACAATCGGGAGGTGAAGTCAATTCTAATAATCTGTTGGTGAGGAGTTCCGCTTCTTCAATACTGTTACTGTGGTAGATATAATCTTGTTTTAAAGCAATTTTATGCTTTTTTAATGCCCTTTTATATCCATTCAGCCGGTCCTGCGAAATAGAAATATTCGGATTTCCCAAACCAATCGCTATTCGTTTGTACCCTGCTTTCACCAGGTATTCAATCGCTTTAAAGGTTCCGTCTTCACCATCTACCGAAATTTTGTCACCTTCATACTTATTCGGAACTTTATCGATAAAAACTATAGGTACTCCGCCCGTTTTAGCGAGGGTAAAATGATGGAAGGTATTTGTTTCCTTGGTCACGGATATTATAAGTCCATCCACGTTATTCGACAGAAGGGTTTCGGTGCAATCTACTTCTTTTTCGTACGACTCGTTCGATTGAAGGATCATTACACTATATCCTTTTTTATCCGTTATTTCTTCAATTCCTTTCAGCACCGAAGGAAAAAAGAAAGACGAAATCTCTGGTGTTATATACCCAATTATTTTGCTTTTCCTGTTGCGAAGGGACAGAGCGTTGGTGTCGGGTTTATAATGCAATAACTCCGCCAGTTGCTTAGCTGCTTTGATTGTTTCAGGTTTAACATCAGGATGATCTTTTAAAGCACGGCTTACTGTAGAAATTGACAGGTTGAGCGCTTTGGCGATGTCCTTGAGTTTAATGGTGTTTCCTCTCATAAGCAATAACCTGTATAACAGGCATTTGGTTATTGTATGGCAATAAAGCTTGCCAAATCTTTTGACGGTAAAAATAGAAAAAAGACCGGTCTTTCAGAAATTATTATTTATCCTCAAACAATTTGTTCGCTAAGTATTCAAACTTTTTTCTGAAAGTTATCAACCACAAACGTTTGTGAGAACGTTTGGGGTCTTTTTTTCTTAAATATTTGATTTTCAAGCTTCTTAATTACAATTTCTTGCTTTTTCTTTGCGGTTAAATATTCACTAACCCACTTAACCAAACCATTATGAAAAAAAACCTTCTACTATTTCTTTACTCCCTTTGCTTGGTTCTGCTGAGCGCAGGATTAGCTTCCGCCCAGGGGACGGTTACCGGTATTGTTAAAGATGCCGTGGGGACACTTCCGGGTGTGAGCATCCAGATTAAGGGAACCATGAATGGAACTATAACCGATGCAAACGGAGCGTTTGTATTGAATGTGACTGATGCCAGCCAGGTTCTTGTTTTTTCGTTTGTGGGTTACACCACCCAGGAAATTGCCCTGCAAGGCAAAAACACATTGGAAGTAACTTTGTTGCAAGACGCTACGAACCTGAGTGAAGTTGTCGTTATTGGTTATGGTACACAAAAGAAATCGGACAATACCGGCGCAGTTTCAACGGTTAGCGCCGATAAATTTAACCGAGGCCTGGCTTCATCGCCCGAGCAATTGCTTAAAGGCAAAACGGCTGGTGTTCAAATAACATCTTCGAACGGCGAACCCGGAAGCTCATCCAGCATCCGCATCCGCGGAACAAACTCCATTACAGCCGGAAGTGAGCCTCTCTTTGTAATCGACGGTGTTCCTGTTGATAACAACAGGCCGCGTTTGAATCTCAATTCCACTTCCGATAACGGGCTCAGCAATGCCGCTGTAAATCCGCTGGTAATGCTTGCCCCTGAAGATATTGAATCAATGACTATTTTAAAAGATGCTTCAGCAACAGCAATTTACGGTTCACGTGGTGCCAACGGAGTTATCCTTATCACGACCAAAAAAGGCGTTGCCGGTGAGATGAAACTTAGCTATGACGGATCATTTGGTTTCAGCAAATTATCCAAAAAACTTGATATCCTTTCAGCCGATGAATATAAAACAGCGATAACTTCAAAAGGACTGACCGCTGCTTTTGGTGCTGCAAATACGGATTGGCAGGACGAAATTTTCCGGACAGCTTATATGCAGAGCCATAATGTGGCATTTAGCGGCGGGAGCCAGAAAGCCCAGTACAGGGTTTCACTCGGCGCACAAAATCAGGAAGGTATCATTATCGGTACTGATATGAACAGGTATAATGTTCGTGTAAACGTTATCCAAAAATGCCTGAACGACAGGGTTAAATTCCAGTTCAATCTGGCAAACTCAAATTACAGTTCCAACAACCTGATTGAGCAGCAAACCGGCGGTTTCAGAGGCGGTGTATTGAACAACGTATTTAAAATGGATCCTACACAGCCGGTAAAAAAAGCCGATGGCACTTATTTCGAATATTCAAACGATGTCCGCAACCCGGTAGCATTGCAGAACCAGATTACCGATAAAACACAGGGAAACCGCCTGATCGGAAACCTTGAAACTGAACTCACAATATTCGCTGATTTAAAAGCCAAACTCAACCTGGCCTATGATCGTGATGCACAGGAACGTAATATTTACCAGCCTATCGCATCTTCAATCGGAAAAGATGTAAGCGGACGTGCCATAAACAGCGATCGTACGAATGCAAACAGGTTACTTGAGTTTTACCTTACCTATAATAAGCTGATGGGCGACCACCAGGTTAATGTATTAGGCGGTTACTCATGGCAGCAGTACGATAATTTTTTTACTAACACACTTGCTGAGGGCTTCAGCAATGATAACCTGGGCTACAACAGTATGGATGTTACCGGTACCAAAACTATTACTGTTATCAACGAGGCGAACAGGCTAATCTCTTATTTCGGGCGTGTAAATTACACCCTCAAAAACCGCTATATTCTTACCGCAACCATACGTACCGATGGATCTTCAAGATTTGGGAAAGACAATCAATACGGTATATTCCCATCGGCAGCCATTGCCTGGCGAGTGATAGGCGAAAGCTTTATGAAATCCATGCCAGTTGTTTCTGATCTGAAAGTTAGAATCGGATATGGCGGCACAGGGAACCAGGAAATCGGAAACTACCGCTATATGTCAACACTTTCGGTGAATCAACTTGGCGGTGCTTACTTTGGAAATCAGTATTACCTCAGGTATAACGCTATCACAATTCCAAATCCGGGTTTACAATGGGAACAGACCAATCAGACGAATGTCGGCGTTGATTTCGGATTTTTCAAACAGCGTCTCTACGGAACTCTTGATTACTATTACAAAAATACCACCAAGCTGCTGGTCGAGTTAGTTTCGATTCAACCTGCCGTATCATCAGTATATCTTGATAATATTGGTGAAATGACCAATAAGGGGCTCGAATTCAGTGTTGGAGTTGTAGCTGTTGATAAGAATGACCTGAGATGGAACATTGACTTTAACATAGCTGGTAATAAAAATGAAATTACCAAACTCTACGAAGGTTCTGATATTCATACAGGCGGAATCAGCGGCGCCGGAGCTCCCGGACAAGGAATCCAGATCATCCGCGAAGGCGAATCGTACGGCTCCTACTATGGCTACGAATACCTTGGACTTGATTCAGATGGCAAGGAAACATTCACTGATATGAATACTGACGGAGTTATAAACGATGCCGACAAGATGATTATCGGCCATGCCCTTCCAAAATCAACACTGGGCTTAAGCTCAACCTTGAGGTACAAGGATTTTGATTTCAATTTTGGTTTAAGAGGTGCTTATGGAAACATGCTCTACAACAATACAAGGGCAGAGATTTCGCAACCGAATCGCCTGCCTGGTCAGAATGTAAGCATTGAAGGATCCGAAGGAATCGCCTTTGGCGCATACAACTATTCTTCATCACGCTGGCTCGAAAAAGGCGATTACTTGCGCCTCGATAACCTTACATTGGGGTATAACCTGAAATTCAAAATGGGAAATGAAGTAAAAGCGCGCATATATTGCACGGCTCAAAACCTCTTTGTGATTACAAACTATACTGGTTACGATCCTGAAGTAAATACATATGCCGGTAATACATCAGCAGCATCTGTTGGAATAGATTATAACAATTACCCGAAGGCACGAAGCTTTTCAGTTGGTGTAAACATGAACTTTTAATACCTGGAAATTATGAAAAAAATAATATCATTGATGCTTCTGGTAATGATCATTTCCTTAAGCTGTACCAAACTCGAAATGGCTCCGCTGAGCCAGCTTACAGATGCGAATGCATACCAGAATAAGAACGACTTGCTTGGTGGCTTATCGGGCGTTTATTCAACAGTAGGCTGTTATATGGACGGACTTTTCAAAGTAAATGAAGCCTGTACTGACGAAGCTGTTGTTCCGGCACGCGGAGGCGACTGGAAATCCATTGATCTGCAGAGCCTGCACAAACATACCTGGACTGTTGAAAACGGCGAAATTAACAATGCATACAATAACCTGTCATCAGGTATTGCACAGTCGAACCTCTTTATCAAAGCAATAAAATCATCGGGACTCACGGGAACAGATGTAGATGTTATTGAAGCCGAGGCAAGGTTTGTTCGCGCATTCCATTATTTCAACATGATCGATATGTTCGGCAACGTGCCTATTATAACCGATGTGGTTGATCCGTCGAATCCGCCTAAAAACAACAAACGGACTGAAGTTTTTACTTTCATCGAAACAGAACTGAAGGAAATATCTGCAGTTTTGCCAGCAACCAGTGCTACCGGCAGAGTGAATAAAAGCGCTGCAAACTTTCTGCTTGCTAAATTGTACCTGAACGCAAAGGTTTTTACCGGTACGGAACAATGGGGTAAGGTGATTGAATATTGCAACCTCGTAATTGATGGCGGCACCTACAGCCTTGCCTCAGATTACAAATCTATCTTCAATTATGATAACGACAATAACACTGAAAATATTTATGCTTTCCGCAACAGTGCATCCACAAGTACATGGGGGGCTGGTTATTACATACATTTTTTCACCTTGCATTACAACCAGGGACCACAGTTTGGATTAACAAGTGGTGGTTGGAATGGTTTTTCGACAACAAAAAGTTTCTACGAGAAATTTACGCCTA
>JBBSDC010000159.1:0-8867 GCA_038249705.1 Bacteroidales bacterium
TATCCACTTTTGCAGGAATTTCGTTCGAAGGCGATAACTTATCATTACAACCCTCGCTGCCCGATGCGTGGGAGTCGCTGAGTTTCGGCGTAAGTTTCAAAGGAACGCGTTTTCAGATGAAAATTACTAAAAATCAAATTGTTGTGAGCACAGATAAGGATTCAGTAATTCAGATAAATAATACAAAATTGAATGTTCTGAAAGGTAAAGATTGTATTTTTGAATGTTAATCTGAATTTTGACTACCCTTTTTCTCAGCGATCCTGAATTAAACCTTAGCGTCATTATGGATACTATCTTTAACGTAACGACACAAAGTCAAAAGCCGGGAAACTTAACAGTTATGAAAATCAGAAGTACTGCCTGCTAAAAAATAAATCTGATAAAAACTCTTTAAAAATAAAATACATGTTAGGCGACATATTATTAATTACAGAAAAGCATCAAAAGGCTGGTGACAAAATTATTGAGCAAATCCTTGCACACCAGAAACCCAAAATGATTATCGGTATTTCAGGTGAATCGGGGTCCGGAAAATCGGAACTGGCTCATGTAATTGCCAAAGGCTTGCGCAAACACGGCATTTTCGCCAAACCCCTGCATATTGATAATTATTACCGCATCCTTCCGCTTCTGCGCACCGAATGGCGTAAAGAAAACGGGATACAGAATGTGGTTGGCTACGGCGAATACGATTGGGATACCATAAACCGCAATCTTGCCGAGTTTAAAGCCGGAAAATTATCAACCGGTCCTTGTGTTGACCTGGTAACAGAGCAGGTGGATCAGTTAACTACTGATTATTCAACTGTAGATATGATGGTTGTTGATGGTTTGTATGCCATAAAAACCGAAGGTGTTGACCTGAGTATTTTTATTGAACTCACATACCACGAAACCAAGAAAGCACAGGTAGTACGTGGCAAAGAACCTCAGAATGAATACCGAATGGCAGTTTTGGAGCAGGAACACCAGATGGTTATGGCGCTGCGCCCGAAAGCAGATATTGTGATTACGATGGAGTATGAGGTTGAAATAGTGAAAAGTGAAAAGTGAAGAGTGAAGAGTGAAAAGTGAAAAGTGAAAAGTGAAGAGTGAAGAGTGAAGAGTGAAAAGTGAAAAGTGAAAAGTGAAAAGTGAAGAGTGAAGAGTGAAGAGACAACCACCATTAAACAATGGCACAAACAGGAACTAATCTTAATTTTTGCAAAGAAAGGCCTTCGTCTATCTATTTGAATTTCAGCCGTTAACAATTTGATTAGATGAAAGTGAAAAATGAATAGTGAACAGTGCACTTCGGCTACGATCAGGGTGGTGAATTATACGTAAAATGATGCCTTTTCTTAGTCAACGGTCCGTTAATAACTCCCAATTATCTCTATATCAACAATATATTAAATCGCATCTTTGCGTCCTAATATGCTGATAATCTGCGACTTATTTCTTTGCGTCCTTGCGGTAAAATAAAAAACTAACGGAGTATTGCTTAGTGACAATAACTAAAAATTTAACAGCACTCTGTGGCTATATGCAAGCAAATTTCAGGTTATAAATAAAGGTGCAGAGCACCGTAATAGTTGTAGAAATATTGAGTAACAGATTAAAAGGTGCAGAGCACCGAAACATTGAATGCATGGATTTTGTGAAGTATTGTTCATTTTCCTTGTATTTCAAAAAACACTAGATTCATATAACCAGCTCACTAATTGTAGTGTATTTTTAAGCAAATCCTAAGATAGAATTTAGGGGAATACGAGATATTAATTGGGGATTGTGGTTTGAGATTTGAACTTTTGCAGTACGATCATGATCCTTTATGCTTCGAAACTGTACCAAACAAAAACGGCTCCTTTCGGGAGCCGTTTTGTTACATCTTAATTTCGTCGAGATTTTTATTTAAAAACCTGTAATCTGTTAGTTGGTAAGCATTTACCGGGGTTAGATTAATCCATTTTTTATATTTAAAATACCATTTCCATTGAATTGACTTGAATAAGCCACCTTGCCTTAAAAATGCATAAACAAAAGGATGGAGGTTTATCATCAGGTAGGCTTCGTTCTGATCCTGAAGAAGATACTGAATATTGTTCTCAATTTCGTCGGTGAGCAGGATACTTGGTTTTATTTCGCCGGTACCTCCGCATGACGGACATTTTTCGAGAATTGAAACATTGGTTTCCGGACGAACACGCTGACGGGTAATCTGCACCAGTCCGAATTTGCTTGGAGGTAAAATAGTGTGTTTGGCGTTATCCCTGGCCATTTCATCTTTCAGACGCTGGTACAGCCGGCGGCGGTTGCTGCCTTCGTGCATATCGATAAAATCGATAACAATAATACCTCCCATATCGCGAAGCCTTAGCTGACGGGCGATTTCTGTAGCCGCTTCCAGGTTTACCAAAACAGCATTTTCTTCCTGGCTGCTGTCGCTGTTAACTTTATGGCCGCTGTTAACATCAATAACGTGCAACGCTTCGGTGTGCTCTATAATAAGGTAAACACCGCTTTTGATAGTAACAATTTTACCAAAGGAATTTTTAATTTGCTTATCGATACCAAAATTATCGAAAATCGGAATTTTCCCTTTGTAAACTTTTACTATTTCAACTTTATCGGGCGAAATAGTGCGGATATAGTTTTTTACTTCTTCTGCAACATTAGGATCGTCAACATGAATATTGTTAAACGATTCGTTGAGCATATCGCGAAGTATAGCTGAAGTGCGGTCGAGTTCGCTGATAATTTTCTGTGGCGGTTTGGCACCATACATTTTCTGGGCTACCGATTCCCATTTCTGCACCAGCGCATTAAGATCAGCATCAAGATCGGCCACACGTTTACCTTCGGCAACGGTACGAATAATAACACCATAATTCTTAGGCCGTATGCTCGAAATAAGTCTTTTCAGCCGGTTACGCTCTTCGGCGCTTTTAATCTTTTGCGAGATAGAAAGCCTGTTACTGAATGGAACCAGCACCAGGTAACGGCCTGCAAATGAAATTTCGGATGAGATACGAGGTCCCTTGGTAGAGATAGGCTCTTTGGCAATTTGAACCAGAATATGCTGATTTGGTGAGAGTACCTGCGAAATTTTACCTGTTTTTTCAATATCAGGTTCCACTTCGAAATCCGTCATCTGTAACAGCGCATCTTTACCCGCCAGGGCGTTGCGCGTATATTTCTGAAACGAATTTATCTGGGGACCCAGATCAAGGTAATGCAGGAATGCATCTTTTTCGTAACCAACATCAACAAAAGCGGCATTGAGACCGGGCATGATCTTCTTAATCCGCCCAAGATATACATCGCCAACTGCAAAACTATTATTAGTTTTCTCCTTATTTAATTCTACCAATACTTTTTCTTCGAGAAGAGCAATGTTAACTTCCGAAGATCCTGCATTTATAATTAATTCCTTGTTTACCACAGCTGTATTAGCTTTTCTGATATTTACACCAAATCACATCGGAATGCTGAATAACCTGCAAAAGGATGTGAGGGTAAAAGTACGTAAAAAAAATTTCACCACATGAAATAACACATATTTCATGTGATGAAATCAGAGAGTTAAATCGTGGTTATTTCTTCTTATGGCGATTCTTGCGTAAACGTTTTTTTCGTTTATGCGTCGACATTTTATGTCTTTTTCTTTTTTTTCCGCTTGGCATAGCTTATTTCTTAACGATACAATGTTTTATTTAACTTTATTCTTCACTTCACCTACAAAAACCTTAGCAGGTTTAAATGAAGGGATGTTGTGAGCAGGGATGATAATAGTAGTGTTCTTGGAGATGTTACGGCCGGTTTTCTCAGCTCTTTGTTTTACAACGAAACTACCAAAACCTCTGAGGTAAACATTTTCGCCATCAGCCATTGCCTTTTTAATAGCATCCATGAATGCTTCTACGGTTTGCTGTACAGCTACTTTTTCGATGTTGGTTTTACTGGCTATTTCAGCAACGATTTCTGCTTTAGTCATTTTTCAAAATGTTTTAATGAATTGATTATAAATTTCTTAATGGGGTGCAAATATAGGGAGTTTTTTTAACTCCCAACCTAAAGCGAAGTTTTTTTTGCATTGTTTTCTATAAAATTGATGTTTTTTTTGCTTTCGGAAAAAAATCTTTGCCGAAACAGTAGGATTTTAAAAAATAATGCTACTTTTGCAGTCCCTATCAAAACGGTGTCGTAGCTCAGTTGGTAGAGCAACGGACTGAAAATCCGTGTGTCACTGGTTCAATTCCAGTCGACACCACCGCAAAAATCGAAGAGTTGGAACCCCAAAGTTTCAACTCTTCAACGTTTACAGGGATTTAAGACAATTTTGAACCAATTTCTGAAAACTTTTCGTCCAAAATTTACGGTACTTTCTTTCACCATTTTTTTCACCACAAAATGAAAAGAAAACCGTCATGTACAAAACCCTCCCCTATTCCAAAACCCTTATGAACCGTGCAAATGCAAACGGAAAGGTTCCGAACAACCTTCAAAATTGCATTTCGCCACCATAAAAATTGAAGGGAAATAGCTATGAATAAAACACGTTTTATAGTTCAACTCCGCATGGACAGGGTAAAAGCTAATGGCCTCTATCCGCTTTACCTAAACTGGACAAGCCAGAACCAAAAAAGATTTGAATAATGAATATCGAATAATGAAGTAAAAATAAGAAGAATGGAATTGAATAAATCACAATGATGATAGTACTGCTAATTCAATAGCATCAATACTTCGAAATTCATTATTCCTTGTTCGATATTCGATATTTAAAAACCACTTTAAATATTGTGCCAAAAAATACATCAACTCAAGAGTTCAAATACTAAATGCAAACATTAATGGTGCCAGCAAATATTTCACAGTAAATCGGAGCGTAGCAGTTGAATTCTGGAACGAAAAAAGGCAAGAGGTAAATGATTTATGCCCTGAATATACGACAATTAACACTAAAATTGCACTGCTTCGGTCAAAAGCTGAAAAATCAGGATGCGGTGTTAAAGTCCGCAAACCAGAAGGCCATCGAATGTATCTGAGCCAGAAAAAAGTGAAAATGCTTGAAAAAATATACTTCGGCTGTCTCACGAAAGACCTCCGCCATATGCTCGGTTATTTTCTTTTCTCTTGTTTATGCGTTAGCCCATAGAAACATTTTTTTGCGATAGCTCCCAATCGCAAAAAATTATTCTCTCTCTGCTTTTCCTTCCACATAGGGGGCAATTTTCATCCCTTTTCCTTTATTAAAAAGCAATAATTTTTATGCTTTTCTAATTTCAAAAATTCACGGTTGACTTAAGTGAATATAGCAATTATGCGTTTCGGACGAATGCTTTTCATGCAAGATGAGCCTTTATAAATTTCCATTCTTTTTCTCCTTTCATTCCCATATACTTTTCATAAATTTGACAAAACTTAAAATCTATAAATGAATTTAGCTTCCCATAATAAACTCGTTTCCTTTATTTGGTCAATTGCAGATGATTGCCTTCGCGATGTTTACGTTCGCGGTAAATACCGTGATGTCATTCTACCGATGACGGTGCTGCGTCGCATTGATGCTTTGCTCGAAATTACCAAAGATGCAGTGCTCGAAGAAATGTCTTTTCAAAAAGATGAAGCCGGTCTCACCGAATGGGACCAGGGTGGGCTGACACGGGCTTCAAAATATGTTTTTTATAACACAAGCCAATGGACCTTGCAACGTCTGCATGACACTGCTACCAATAGTCAGCAGATACTACAGGCCAATTTCGAAGATTACCTCAATGGTTTTAGTGCCAATGTAAAAGAAATCATTGATAAATTTAAGCTGAGAAGCCAGGTGAAACACATGGCAAATAAAGATGTCTTGCTGAATGTGCTGGAAAAATTTACTTCGCCAAATATCAACCTTACCCCTTTCAGTAAAAACGATCCGGAAGGCCGCAAACTCCCGCCCCTGACTAACCTCGGAATGGGCTACGTTTTCGAGGAACTTATCCGGAAATTTAACGAGGAAAACAATGAGGAAGCCGGCGAACACTTTACACCCCGCGAGGTAATCAACCTGATGACACACGTTGTTTTCGATCCGGTTAAAAATAACCTGCCACCCGTTATGCTTATTTACGATCCGGCTTGTGGATCGGGCGGTATGCTTACCGAATCGCAAAATTTTATCCAGGATGAAGACGGTGAAATCCGTGCAAAAGGCAAAGTATATCTCTATGGCAAAGAGATTAACGACGAAACCTACGCCATTTGCAAATCGGATATGATGATTAAGGACAACGATCCTGAAAACATCCGGAACGGCTCTACCCTTTCCACCGATGAATTTATGGGTACCCATTTTGATTTCATGCTTTCCAATCCGCCTTATGGAAAATCATGGGCCAGTGAGCTGAAATACATCAAGGATGGTAAGGAGGTAATTGATCCCCGTTTCATTGTGAAACTCAGCAACTATCGGGGAATTGAAGAACCTGCCGATGCAACGCCCCGCTCTTCCGATGGGCAATTACTTTTCCTGATGGAGATGGTTAATAAGATGAAACCGCTTTCCCAAAGTCCCAGTGGCTCCAGGATTGCATCAGTTCATAACGGTAGCAGCTTATTTACAGGCGATGCCGGTGGCGGCGAAAGCAACATACGCCGTTATATTATTGAAAACGATTTGCTGGAATGCATTATCCAGATGCCTAACAACCTTTTTTATAATACAGGCATCACAACTTACATTTGGGTTTTATCCAACAACAAAGCTCCGCACCGTAAAGGCAAAATTCAGCTTATTGATGCCGGACAATTATTCCGCAAACTGCGCAAAAACCTGGGCGCCAAGAACTGCGAATTTGCACCGGAACATATCACCGAAATTGTAAACACATATCGTGATATGCTCCCCATTGAACGCCAGGGTGAAGAAGGAATTGCCAGCCAGGTATTCGACAATGCTGATTTTGGATATTACAAAGTAACCATCGAGCGGCCAAAGCGGCTAAAAGCGCAATTCACAGCCGAACGCATTTCCGAACTTCGCTATGACAAATCCCTGCGCGAACCTATGGCCTGGGCTTACGAAACTTATGGCGAATCAATTTATACCGATTTGCCAAAACACCAGAAAGATATCCTCGACTGGGCCGAAAAACAGGAACTGGATCTCAGCGCGAAACAAAAGAAAGCCCTGGTAAGCCCTGAGCTTTGGCTCAAACAACGCAACCTGCTAGCTTCAGCTGATTTTTTAATGAAGGCAATTGGCAACCTGGAATACAACGACTTTAATATGTTCACTGTCGTTGTAAACGAAGCTTTAAAAAGTAAAAACATAAAACTCCAGGCATCGGAATTAAATTTCATCCTCAATGCAGTAAGCTGGTACGATTCCTCTGCCGAAAAAGTTATAAAAACAATCGTTAAACTTAATGGCGAGAAACTTGAAAAGCTTGTCAGTCACCTGTCATGCCAGGAATCACAATTACCCGACTTCGGTTTCTTTCCAACCGGTAAAAAAGGTGAATACCTACAGTACGAAACCGAAAGCGATTTGCGTGATACCGAAAATGTACCGCTCAAAGAAAACATATACGATTATTTCCTGAAAGAAGTAAAACCTCATGTTACCGAAGCATGGATTAATCTTGATGCTACAAAAATCGGTTACGAGATCAGCTTCAATAAATACTTTTACCAGCATAAACCGCTACGGAGTATCGAAGATGTAAGTGCCGATATTTTGACATTGGAGCAGGAAAGCGATGGTTTAATTCGTGAAATATTGAACATGTCGTGAGCAGAGATTTGAAATTGTCGCTATGCTTTGGTGACTTTAATTAAAAACTGGTTGGTATGGAAATAGCAATTAACCAAAAAGAAATCGAAAACCGGATTTTCACTTTTCGGGGAATGCAGGTTATGCTTGATAGCCATTTGGATGAATTTATGGTATCGTAAAATGCAATACCTTCAAAACAACATTGAATCGGAAAATATGACAGATCAACTGCCGATATCAACCAATATAATTGAAAACCTGATTTACACCATCCGTGGGGTACAAGTGATGCTTGATAGTAATTTGGCTGAAATGTATGGAGTTGAAGCAAAACAAATTAACAGAGTTTTAAAAAGAAATGAAGAAAGATTCCCTGAACTTTTTGTGTTTCAATTAACGGGAAATGAATGGAATTCTGTAAGGTACCAAATTGGCACCTTAAACGCTGATCAGAACCTGAGGTCACAATCTGTGACCTCAGGTAAAAATTCTTTAAGGTCACAAATTGTGACCTTGGTTATTGACCAAAGCCTGAAGTTCCAAAATGGAACCTCAAGTGAAAATTCATTATTTACTAAGCTTCAATAAATGAGATTTCTATGGAGTTTATGACTGCACAAAAGGAAATTGAAAATCACATTTTTACTATTCGGGGAATACAGGTGATGTTAGATCGTCATTTGGCAGAGCTTTATGAGGTAGAAACGAGAGTGATTAATCAGGCGGTTAAAAGAAACCAAGATCGTTTCCCTCCTGAGTTTTGCATTCAATTATCAGACGAAGAATTTTTAAATTGGAAATCACAAAATGTGATGTCCAATAGGGATAAAATGGGACTAAGAAAGTCGCCCTATGCCTTTACCGAACAAGGTGTGGCCATGCTCTCAGCAGTACTTCGCAGTGTAACAGCAGTTAAGGTTAGCATACAGATTATGAATGCCTTTGTTGAAATGCGTAAAATGGTTTTGGGAAACGCCGCCCTATTTCAACGATTGGATAAGGTTGAACTCAAACAAATGGATGCCGACCAGAAATTTGAACAACTTTTTAAAGCCTTGGAAAGCCGGGAACAACAACCCGAAAAAGGCATTTTCTTCGAAGGGCAAGTGTTTGA
>JBBSDC010000160.1:0-8795 GCA_038249705.1 Bacteroidales bacterium
ATATATTTTACTGGCAAAATTGGCAGTTTTACTTATTGCCAGTGCTTTAAATGCTCTCGACTGATCATACAAAATTTTATAGTATACTATATGTGAAACGAATAAGGTTAGTGTTAAACCCATTATTGCAGTCAGTATGGATTCGGTACGCCATGTCCGGTATGAAAATGAACCGCTAAGCTTTGACCGCCTTTGAAAACTGATACTGATCCACAGGATAATCAGAATACTTAGTGTAAGTAGTAATGGCTCTATAGCTGCTTTATATACATCCCTTTTCCACGAATAAGCATCTATATCAATACCAATAACAACAAGTGTTTTGCCTGTAAGTGGATCAATTACCGGAACCAAGGCTGAAACCCATGTACCCCATTTATCAGGAAGAGGTCCTTCGGTGATTGAAATTTGATTTTTGAAAATATTCAGGAGTTTAACTGAAGCATCGTTATACACTTCACCTGGAATGGCCGGTGTTTTCTCGTCGCTATCCAGGAAAAAGAAAACTTTTCCATCGGATTTGCGTCCCATTAAATAGAGGTTACGGCATTTATTGTTATTCCGTTGGTAAATGTTAAACTGCTCTTTTAATATCCGGTATTCCGCCACTGAGGTGTCAGCATCTTTGCCGGTAAGCATCTTTAGGTAATCGATGTTCAAAGTTTGCGCCAGAAGCTGAGCTTCCTGCAATATATGGTCGCGCTTTTCACTATCAGCATGGTGAACTGCCAACAATGATCCAAGCACTCCCAAAAAAACAATAATTGCAATTGTTATAGCAACCCAGATATTCCTTACTATGAACTGGTTGTAGCTATTTAATTCCTTCTTATTCTTCATTTCCAAGGTTTTCACTACTTCCGGAATGAACTGGTTTAATTACGTATCTACCTTTTTTTGAATGACGGTTTCATCCAAAATCGAAGTAGTAAATGTAGGCAATAAATTAAGTACTTGAAGTATTAAATTGATGGTCTAAATAGGAATTAGTAATTGCTATACTTATAATTAGGGTCTGCTGGAAAACACATATAATGCTATTAATGTGCTGGTTTTATGATTGTATTGTTTTTGAAGTGCAAGGAATATTTGCATTTTTTTACAAAATCCATGCATTCCATATATCGGTGCTCTGCACCTTTTGATCTGCTTTCCTGCTTTATGCGATATTTCCGGTACGGTTACTATCAGCGTTACCAAACTTCCAATAGTGAATGCTACAGTGCTGTTAACCGGTGACGAAACAGTTTACACAACTGACGAAGATGGCTACTATCTGATTGATGATGTTATGGATGGAACACGCATACTAAACTGTTTTGCTCCGGGATACGAATCGCAACAGCCAGTACAGGATACAATTGGTGTAGGCGAATCTGTGGTAATAGATTTCAGTTTGCTACCAATAGTGCAGAAGAATTAAAAATTCATTTGAATAACATTTTGATAAGAGGCTATCTGTTAAAAGATTAGCCTCTTTTTTTTACACCAGCACGCATAATGCCGGCACAAAAAATAAAACAATATCCAGCTTGTATAAGCAATGAAAAATTTCTTTATTTTTTTGTATCTTTGATATAAGGAAACAGCACAGAAAAAAGTTCTCCGAAATGTAACTTTAAACCAATTCGTATATGGAAATCTTCATGGCATCGCGCCTTACAGCAGGCAACAAACTATTCCCTTCCAAAATCAGCATAGGGCCTAACGGAGTAACGTTAAAAATCCCGGGACTGTTCAGCGGAAATGAAAAAACGGTTCCTTACACCCGTATTTCTTCGGTTGATATCAACTGCCCATTTATCGGTTTCTCTTCCATCAGCATCGAAACTACCGGCGAAGGCAGTATTCAGGCACAAGGATTTAGAAAAAATGAAGTTATAAGAATGAAAGAGCTGATTCTTGAAAAAATAAACAGCTACTCCCAAAAAGAGTAATGCATCTATTGCACGCATGTAATTCAAATGAAAAACTAAGGCTTACTTATTTGATGGTAAGTTGATTCTTTTTATGAATAGTTGAGATTAAAAATTTGGATTGAAACGAAGTAAATATAGCATAATAGCATTTTCGGATCATTTTTTCCAGTCTTATTCTGTACGTTTATAAATTTGATAAGCCTGCAATAAATCCGTAGTAACATCAGTTAATAATGCATACTTACAAAACCTCTGACAAAACACTATGAGAAAGCTAATAATATTGATTATCGTTGTATTTTCCTGCTTATACAATGCTGTTGCACAGGATATTATAACTCTGAAATCGGGTGACGAACTGAAAGTGAAAATTATCAGGCTTAACGCCAAAGATGTTGTTTTCAGTCCTCAGGGAGTCAATGATACCATGAGTATGGCGCGCGAAAACGTTACAAAACTTACCTACCAGAATGGAACCCTGATCTATTTAGCTGAAGAGGAAACAATAAGTGATTATACCGGACCTGTTTCCGACAGTATATACAATGCCGGAGTTAAAGACGCGTCCTTATACTACAAGGGTTATAAAGCTGCTTCTACCGGAACCCTGGTTTCGGCATTGATGTTTCCGTATAATCTTATTCCTGCCATTGCATGCTCGGCCACACCTCCAAGGGATCAAAACCTTGGCTACACAGATTCTAAACTTATGGAAAACCCGTCGTATAAACAAGGGTATAAGGATCAGGCGCACAAAATAAAGAAGCGTAAAGTGTGGAAAAGTTTTGCCATAGGATCAGGAGCAATATTCGGGCTGTATATCGTATCGGTTGCACTTATTGTTACAACAATGGCATATTAAAGGGCTGCTGCCAAATAAAAGTATAAACATTGAAGCAACAAACATTTGTATTGGGCAAATATCCTGGCTATCAATTTTAATGGTAAAACAAAAGGATTTCCATACTTTTGTAAAAAAATAAGTTAAATTAAACAGGAATGTCTAACAAGATAATGGATCCCATCGGAAAACTGATGGGTTTAAGATATAAATCGCACCCATGGCATGGTGTTGAATTAGGTGACGAAGCGCCACACTGCCTTACATGCTTTATTGAAATGGTTTCGACCGATACAGTAAAATACGAAGTCGATAAAGTTAGCGGATACCTGAAACTCGACCGTCCACAGAAATACTCTAATGTAGTTCCGGCGATGTATGGTTTCCTGCCACAAACGTATAGCGGTAAATCAGTAGCTGAGTTCTGCATGGAAAAATCAGGCCGCACTGATATTAAAGGTGATGCCGACCCTATTGATGTGTGTGTACTTACCGAAAAAGTGATTTCGCATGGCGATATCCTGGTAAAAGCAATTCCCATTGGAGGCTTCAGGATGATTGACGGAAATGAGTCGGACGATAAAATTATTTGTGTTTTGCGTAACGATGCAGTGTACGGCGATTATAAGGATATTACAGATTGTCCCGAGCTGGTTATTGACAGGCTTAAACATTACTTCCTTACATACAAAGATTTGCCCGGACAGGAAAAACGTGTCGAAATCACACATACATTTGGAGTGGAAGAAGCACATGAAATCATCAGCAGGTCAGGAGATGATTATCGCCGCCGTTTCGAAAATCTCGAAATGTTACTCAGGGAAGTTTAATCCGCTTTTCGCTTACTAAAATCTAATTACCTATGAGCAAATCCACGTTGGTGATAGGCGCAAGCCTGAAAGAAACCAGATTTTCAAATAAGTGTGTGCGAACATTAAAATCGGGGAATTTCCCGGTTACAGCCATAGGGCTTCGCGAAGGGATGATAGATACAACTCCTGTACTTACGGGCACACCTGAACTGGAAAACATTCATACAGTTACACTCTATCTGAGTTCGGATAATCAAAAAGCATGGTACGATTATATTCTGAAACTGAATCCCAAACGAGTAGTTTTTAATCCGGGTGCTGAGAACAAAGAATTTGCTGACATGCTTTCGACAGCAGGAATTGAAACAATTGAAGACTGCACGATTATAATGGTTCAATCCGGACGATATTAATCTGCATCATTAAACACGAAAAGCAGGCACATACACGTTATACTTACCGAAAGAAATAATTTTTCTAATTTAGTGCCCCGAAAAGCTTTTTAAACAGAACACAATCCCAGATTCAACTCAAAGCATGCGCAAACTCCTCACCTTATTTTCAATCGTTTTATTGTTCTTATTTTTTGCACCAAAGCAAATTAATGCTCAGGTGGTTACAGGAATAGGCGTTTTTGAAATGTGTTATGGAACACCTGTGGCAATGCCAGTTATAGTTCAAAATATGAGTGCAGTTGATTCGTTCAGGCTTGTACTTCAATATAATGAATCTGTTATTGATTTTGTTGAACATTTTGCCTTAAACGGAGCGCTTTCGGGTGGAACTTTCAGCATAACCCAGGACGTTAACTCACTTGTAATTAATTGGGCACGTGCCAGCACCGCTTCCATAGCTGCAGACACATTGGTTTGGCTCAGGTTCGAAGGATTGGTTGGTACAACAAGCTTGCAATGGAATGAGCAGGAAAGCTTTTTCCACACCCCGGGTGGTAACGCATTTGTTATTTTTGAAAATGGAAGTGCAACCGTGTCGCCAAAAATTAATATTGTGTTAACTGAAATTAATGCCACCTGTCTTGATTTATGCGAAGCCAATTATCAGGCCGATGCATCAGGAGGAGTGCAACCTTTCACTTACCGCTGGAATGGTGTTCCCGGGCAGTTCGAGAATGTTCAAACTAATTTGTGCGCCGGAAAAAATCTGCTTTCTGTATCCGACTCAAAAGGCTGCAGGATCGACAGCAGCTTTATCATTGAAGGCCTGCCCGTGGCTGATGTAAACATAATTATTGAAGGAAACGAGGATACAACCATCTATAAAGAAAATCCGGTGGTTATTTTCCGCTTCGAAGAAAATTTTCCGACTCATGTAGTTGAACCTCCTTTATGGGAGTTCGGCGATGGCGATACAGCGGTTTCGTTTAACCCAACGCATCTTTATAGCAGGGCAAACACCAACACCGATGGGTTTTACCTTGTAAAACTTCATATCAAAAACGAAAACGGTTGTGGAACTATTATTGAGGTTCAAATCCCTATAAAAGATGTGAAACTGAAAATCCCCGGAGTTATTACACCCAACGGAGACTCGTTTAATGAATCGTTTCTGATACTAAACGAAAACAAAATCGGGTCGGGAGAAGATATAAAAATAACAACTGAATTTCAGCGAATGGAACTTATTATTTTTGATCGCTGGGGGCGGAAAATTTACGATGATTCGAACTATCAGAGCGACTGGCAGGCACGCGGAGTGCCTGATGGGGCATATTATTACAAGCTAAAAACCGTCGGATTTTATCATACAGAAATACACAAAGGCTCTATTACAATTTTGGGCAGCGGTATTACGGATTAAGTCCGGCTTGAATTAAAAGAAAATTACCAGATTTAAAGAATATCTATTTCCTGAAAACCATTTTCTGAACATCAATTCCTTCCAAAGCGAGCAATTCGTTTTCGAGCCTGAGGCATTCCTGCATATCTCCGGCTAATTCGAGTAGCATTAAACCTGTTTCGCTGGCGTAATCCTCGTCAATATCATGTATTCCGAGGCGGGTACGAATGGTACACCCGTATTTTGTCAGTATATTCTGTATCCGGTCGGCACCTTTCGAAGGGTCATTAATCATAACACCTAATACTCTTACTTCTTTCATAGCATACTGGTTTTAATACGTAAACGACATATTCTGAACTTCTACGCCACCTACAAGTGCAAGTTCATCTTCAAACTCATTCCATTCGGAAGGCAAACCGGTAAGCTGCAGAACAATGATCCCTGAACGGCTGCATACATGATCATTCAGTTCGTGAAATCCAAGCCGCGAGCGTATCAACCGCGAATACTTGCTAAGTAACAACTGTGTTCGGCCAGCTTCCTTTATCCGGTCGGTAATAAGCAAACCAAGGATTCGTGTTTCGGTCATTTGGGGGGGATTTAGAATTTACGAGGTACGATTTACGAGGTACGATTTACGAGGTACGATTTACGATTTACGAGGTGCGATTTACGAGGTACGATTTACGATTTACGAGGTGCGATTTACGAGGTGCGATTTACGAGGTACGATTTACGATTTACGAGGTACGATTTACGACTGGGGGGATTTGGATTTGGGATGAGATGAATCTTATGCTGACGAATTAAACATTTCAAACCCTTCAATCCTTTCAAACTAAAAATACAAATCCCTCTCCCCTGCTTTAATCTGATTTATTCGTTTGCGTATTTCGGGTACATTAACTTTTTCGTGCGCTTTTTCGAGTTCCAGCAGATTTTCTTCCACTACTTTATATCCTTTTTCGCGGGTAGCAGGCGGAGCATAATCTTCGAGGTATTCGGTTAGGGTGAGTATAGCATTTGGCGAACAAAACCTTTTGATAAATCCTGGTACCGAAAATTCCATAAAATGCTCGCCGGTACGTCCAAGGCGGTAACAAGCTGTGCAGAAAGAAGGCAAATAGTCATTTGACAGCAATTCGTCGATAATTTCGTTCAGGGAACGCGAATCGTTGATATGGAATTGCTCGCGGTTAAGATTCTGTTCTTCGTTTTTGTTTTCCGAATAGCTTCCAAGTTCCAGTTTTGTGCCGCCATCAATCTGCGAAACACCGAAACGCATCACTTCATCGCGAACAGCCGCATTTTCGCGGGCTGTAAGTATAAGTCCTGTATAAGGAACAGCCAATCGCAAAATGGCTACCAGCCTTGTAAATTCTTCATCCGTAACCCTGTATTTACCATCGAAATTCATTGCCGATGCTTCCTGTATACGCGGGAACGAAATAGTGTGAGGTCCAACATTGTAACATGCTTCGAGGTGGTTGGTATGCCGCACCAGTGCCATAACTTCAAAACGCCAGTCGTACAATCCGAACAATGCTCCAATACCTACATCATCAATCCCGGCTTCCTGGGCACGGTCGAGGGAAGTAAGCCGATATTCGTAATTCCGCTTTTTGCCGCCAAGGTGGTAATGGGTGTAAATTTCAGGATGGTATGTTTCCTGAAAAATCTGGTAGGTACCTATTCCTGAATCTTTTACAATACGGAAACCTTCAATATCAAGCGGCGCAGCATTTACATTAACACGACGGATTTCGCCATTGCCTTTTTTCACTCCATATACCGTTCGAACCGTGTGGGCAATATATTCAGGACCGTAATCGGGATGTTCGCCATACACGAGTATCAGTCGTTTCTGACCATTATCTTCGAGCGCTTCAACCTCTTTTATCAGCTCCTTATCCTCAAGAGTGCTGCGGATAGCATCTTTGTTGGTTGATCGAAATCCACAATAAGAACAGTTGTTTGTACATTTATTTCCGATATATAGCGGTGCAAAAAGCACGATTCGGTTGCCATAAACCATTTCTTTTAACCTGCGTGCGCCGTCTTTAATTTCCTCAATAAGTTCGGGTGTATCAGCACTTATAAGAATAGCTGTTTCAGCTAATGTAAGCCGCTGTTTGCCAAGTGATTTTGCAATTACTGCCTTTACTTCGTCAATAGTAGGTTTTGCGTTATTGATGTGATCCCATATTTCGCCGGCATCAATAAAAGGTTTCATTCGTTCATCCGGGATACTGCACTCTTCAGGTTGAAATTTCATTCGGGTAGTACTTTAATTCATTTTCGACAACAAAATTACACTTTTTATCTCCTATTCAGGCATTTCAATACTTTAATTTTGTTAAATGTTTAACAATAAAATTATTGACAGAAGTAAGAGGAAATAGCTTTTATTATGTATCTATTAATCAAGGATATATCAGACTTCAATCTGTAATCCGTCATATGCCAGGTGAACCCAGTCGGGTAGTTTTTCTTCAACATCATCAAACTTTCCCAAAAAATGACTGATATGTGTCAGGTAAGCTTTTTCAGGTTTCAGTTCGTTGAGGATATCAAGCGCTTCGCTAAGCGAAAAATGCGAAACATGCCTCGAATTACGAAGTGCATTTATGACAATCACTTTCGAGCCGCGGACTTTTTCCAATTCATCAGGTGAAATATAATTTGCATCAGTAATGTAAGTAAAGTCGCCAACACGGTAACCGAACACTTTCATTTCCTGATGCATAACCTGAACCGGAGTAAAACAAAATTCACCAATGCTGAAAGGTGTTTCTGTGATAGGATGCAAATTCAGCTGTGGCGCTCCAAAATACCGTCCCGGAATAAAAATGTAGGGAAACTGTTCTTTTATTGCGTCGAGTGTGAGCTGCGAACCATAAATATCAATGGATTTATGAAGAATATAATTGAAAGCCCTTATATCGTCGAGGCCGGCAATATGATCGCGGTGAGCGTGTGTAAACAGCACGGCATCAATATCTTCCACTTTGTGTTTCAACATCTGAATCCTAAAATCGGGGCCACAATCAATAACAACATTCGAACTGCCTATGGTGAGCATTGCCGAAGTACGGTATCGCTTATCGCGCGGATCGTTGCTTGTGCAAACATCGCAGTTACAGGCAACTACCGGAACGCCGGTTGAGGTTCCTGTTCCAAGAAAAGTAATTTTCATTTTGCTGTTTTCGTTTGGCACCGGTTGGGTTGGTTTTTAATTATTGATTGATTGAGACAGTTTTGCCAATAAGTCTAAATGATTTCTGACAATGATTCGCCATTTTCGTATATGTTTTCTAAATGCTTGCTGATGGCTGGCACATTTACGCCAAACAAAGCAGCTATGGCTTTTTGAGTAAGCCAAACCGTTTCTTCATTCAAAAATACTTCTATTTTTACTTTACC
>JBBSDC010000161.1:0-8775 GCA_038249705.1 Bacteroidales bacterium
ACAATCGCTTTTCGAACAAACTTATTCCATTTATCAGGTTTAAATCGATTCCATCTTGCTTTTGATCAAGATTATAGCCATGCCAGTCGGATCCAGGATCCATATCATAATTAATTAACCTATAACTATACTTCAGGAAACCGGACTCAACTTTCCCGCTGTATTTAACCTGTGAGTGCGACTCAATAGTGATAAAAGTGAGCAATACAAGTAGGGCATAAATTTTTCTCATATTCTGGTTTTTAAAATAACATTGTGGACCACAGTTTATTTATTTGCAGCCATTTCCCGAAATACTAATATTTTCCCCATCCATTTGTACCTGCAACTCCAGCGTTTCTTTAAGCACTTCGAGTACCGACTGCAACGATTGATCGTTAAACGAAGCCGTTACCCGGCATTCTGCTGATTCATTGTCAGTTAGTGTGATTGATGTTTGGTACACACTGCGTAGTGTTTTTACAACCTGGCTCAGTGTTTCATTATCAAAAACCAGCACCCTTGTTTTCCATGCCATATAATTGGGATCGGTATTGGTTTGCTTGCGTATAAACATTTGATCAGCAATAAGTTCAGCTTTTTCGCCAGGCGAAAGCAAAACTTTTTCCGAAGGATTTTCAATATAATAAACGGATACTTTTCCTGTGGTAAGCACTACTTCCGTATTTCCGGAAGTGGAATTGGAATTAACATTAAATTCAGTTCCAAGTACTTCTACCATTGCATCGCCCGAAGCCACAATAAATGGTTTTGATGCATCATGGGCTACTTTAAAATAAGCCTCACCTTTCAGCTGTACGTTTCGGGATTTGGTTGTAAATACTTCGGGATATGTGAGTTGCGAACCTGCATGAAGCGAAACTACTGAACCATCAGGCAAAACTTGTTCAATGTTTTCAGTCTGCGCTGTTATGACAATTTCAGCAGGTTTCGAAAAATAGAAATACAGCAGGAACGTGGAAACAACGATTATGGCAACAGCAGCAACTCTTTGTAGCGTTAAGAAAGAAGAGCGTATTTTGGGCTGTTTTGTTTTGGATGAAATTACTTTTAGCGGTTTGCGGGTTTCAGGCTCCGAATTCAGTTTTGATTGCAAAGCCTTCCATTCTTTCTCCATATCGATGGACGAATATACCTTTTGCTTCTCGATAAGCAACCATGTTTTATGATACTGTTTGAAAAATTCTTCATTTACCGGATTGGCAGAAAGCCAGTTGGATAACAGGCGCAACTCATCTTCCCCGATTTCCCCGGCGAAGTACCTCGTGATGAGATCAGTATAATATGTTGTGTTATCGTTCATTTGCTTTGCTTATAAATTGTACACTTCAGATTGATTTTACCCTGACAGGTTTTTTCGGTTTTTTGAAAAACTTGGTTTTTGAAAAACAGTATGTCATCGGTTAAAAACCCAAATAGCCATAGCAACAATAACTGCCAGATATTCCGCCAACCGGATGCGCATATGCTGCAAAGCTTTCGACATTTGGGTTTCGACGGTTTTCACCGAAATCTGCAATTGGTCGGCAATTTGCTGGTATTTAAGGTTTTCGTAGCGATTCATCACAAATATCTGCTTGCATTTTTCGGGAAGTTCTTCTATAGCTGAATCAATTTTTTCTTTCAGTTCTTCTTCCACCATACTGTCGGCACTTTCATATTCGGGTACTTCGGTCAGGTTTTCGATTTGCAGGATATTTTTATCGAATTTGCGGTTGTCCCTCAGGTAGTTGGTGCATTTGTTATGAATGATCATGGTGAGGTAAGCTTTCACCGGGCGGTCCATATCAATGGTTTCGCGCTTTTCCCAAAGGCTCAGGAAAGCATCCTGTACAATTTCTTTGGCAGCTTCAAAATCTTTAACATACTTCTGCGCGAAAAAGCACAATCCCGAAAAATGACTCCGGAAGAGTATTTCGAAATACGCTTTATCCAGCGATTGAAAGTTATGTTTCTCGTTGTTTTCCAGTGGAAATGAGTTATTTGCGTTTAAACCAGGTATTATCAGCGATCCTCAATCATATTGTAATCATCAAGCAAAGTAATTTTTATCATATTTAACTACAAGAAGATCCATCATCCCCGACCTTTTCCTTATACAATCATTCTTCATACAGCCACAATCCCCATCCCACCTATTCCAATTTCACCGCCAGTTTTCCTTTAATACTCACCGGGGCAATTATCCCTCCTGGCACTAGTACCGGTTGTTGCACCTCAATACCACTGAGTGATCCGGTGAGGTAAAAGCCTTCGCCCAGCTCGTATCTTTTCAGGTTTTCGACCATCATATCAAAAGTTTCACGAATTTCCTGACCAATAGGATACGACATATTTTTACCAATCTTTTTCTCGATACCGCTGCTGGCAAGCCACGAAGCCGATTTAAGCAATACATTTTTGGTTTGTACCGAAAATTGCAGATCTTTAAGAATAATAGATGAATCGGTTACCCGGTATACCGGAATGCCGGCAAAATACAACTTTCCCTGTATGCTCCCGGTTACATCAGTTGCAATTATCATTTTACTCTCGTTGCCGTAAACGGATACGCCGGTTATAGTAATTTTCTTTTTGCCAAAATCATATGCAGTGTTTATAAGCATAAGCCTTGTGATGGAATCAATGTATTCGTACCTGATGTAGGAAGTAACATTGGCTAGAAAATCGTCGCTTAGTTTCGGAACAGTTATAAGTTCAGGAAGTGCCGGATTGATGCGGGTGGGAGGTTTTTTACCGGTATAACATTCGGTAATACCTTGTATGGAAGTAGTATGATTAATAATGCCTTTGCTACCCGAAAGCGGAAGAGCCGAAATGGCTTGTGGCGTAATGCGAAGCCACAATGCATATTCTTCGGAAAGGAGAATGGGTTTCTGTAATTCGTTCCAGGCTTCTTTAGCCGTGGTTTTCAAATCGAGACTTTGTGTTAGTCCGTTATCAATAGCAGTGTTGATGGTTTCTGTATTGTATTTGATAATCATATCAGCTATAAAGGTGACGGGAATATCAACCGGCCCGATTTTAAGCGTGGGTTTAGTCAGCCATTCATAGCCATCGGAAGTGGTAACAGTTTTTATGCTCCAATCCTTGTTTACGCTTACAGCCGTTTGAAATTTTAATGCAATTTCGGCATTCATTTCGCGGTAATCGGATAAGGAAATTCCGAATTGGTCAATTTTCCAGCCTGCTTTTATCCAGAGTTTCAGCGGAACGCGATAAACAAACTTACTGTTCTCGAAACTGAGTTTGATATCTTCCTTTTTCCAGGCTTTTACCATCAAATTATCACCGCCGTTATCGTCGAGGCTGTTATCTTCATAAATAAGTCCATTCAGTTGGCGGTTCAACATTGCTTCCAGAGCCGGCACTTTCATTTCGACAGGCAGACTGATATTGGAAGATACCGGCTGGTAATTGAATGCGGTATATTTTTCGACAGGTTTCTCAGTTTGTAGCGTGGTACTACACGAATGTGAAATTATCACCACCGAAATTAAAAGAAATATTTTTGCCACTAAACGCATAAAATGTTTTTTGCAAAGGTAGGATTGAGTTTCAAATAATACGTGTGTAAAAATAATTTCCTGTTGAAGTGTATTGATACGCGATCTTTTGCAATTTGCACCTTTTCAGCTATCGCCAAAACGATAACCGTTTACAATTATTACTTTATCGGATATATCAGCGGATTCATTGATTGGTAAACATGTATGTGTGTATTGTTGTTATTTTTGTTTTGCAGTATCGCAGCAATCAAACTCAATGTCCAAAGGTTCAAGCGTTGCACGGTGTATTTTAACTCAAATAAACAAACTGTACAAATTGATAACCTCCGTTGCATCGCGAAATGAAATCAGTTGCTTTTCATTGGTCAGCTTTAGAATTTCCGATTTCCTGATAAACAGTTTTTTTTACATGTTCATTAACAGCTTCATCAAGGTCGACACCCATTTCGCGGACACTTTCGGCAATCAGTTCGTAATTAGCCTGAAAAACCATCGACACATGTTCCCGGAATTCCTTATTCAGCGCCCGGAGCCATCTGTTTCAAATTCGGCTATTCCAACCGAGCAATGCGATACAAAAGCACAACTTTCGCACCAACGGTCGCAATAATTGTGGATGCCTGTAATAATTCCGGCTCTTCCGGCAATTTCCATGATTTTTCGTTTGTAGTTTTCCAGTTCTTTCCTTTTTGACATATAGAACAATGATTTGAGGAGATTGATAAGGATAAAATTACAGGTTCAACTGAATTTAAGCAAATTGTATAGCCATATCTCCAATGTTTAGTTTGGGAATAAAATCCGGGTCTTTGGATAGTTGTTGAGAGTTGAAAAAAACGGGATTTGGCTAAGGTATCGATTCGCTGATCGCAATAATGGTTTATTTTCGTGGCTACTGGTTATATGCGCAGGTAGGAAAAACCTGAGATCATATATTTTTGAATCCATTTAAAATCTCCGAAATCATGGCGATTAAAATAGCGCTCTTTCTTATTATTCTTTGTACACTTGCGGCTTCAAACCTTGATTTTGTGTACAAAACACAATTATTAAGAGACAATTTTATTACGATAAAGGATAAACACATTAAATTAGTAAATATATTTTTGAGTATGTCAGAAATTAGTAGTACCTTTAGCTTTTTGAGTTTGAGGTCATTACAATATGGTCAACCTAAATGGAACATTATGAGTGAGAAAAAAAGTAATCATTGCGAGTCGCCAAATCTGAGTAAGTTACAGGCTGTGATCATTGATCACAAAACAACCATCTACATTGCACAGGATGCTGACCCTGTGGAAGCGAAAACCCGGTATATGAGCCGGATTAACCGCAAAGGGATAATTCTCTCCTAAGATTCAAATACTGATTTACTGCCCAAATTTACCGGGTAATCCCTGCACTATTGGCGGGGTTGATTTGTCGTGCATTGAAAGCGAACTCATCTGATTTATCACCCCAAATGACCCTTTTTAGCCTGAGAAACAGCCTAATTACATTTTCCTTTTGTGGTGCAGTTCTGTCCCTGAATAACTTCGATCGGGGAAACAGGATTATCCTTTCTCCATTCTGCAAACGATTTTTCAAGAGTTTGTAAAAATACAGTTGGTTCCTGGGCCCCATTTACAGCAAGTTTACGGTTGAATATGAAATACGGAACACTCTGTATGCGCATTTGCTGAGCTTCATGCATATCGGCCTGTACTTCGGAAGTGTATGTTCCGTTATCAAGTATTACTTTCAACGCAATGGCATCCAGTCCGGCTTCCTTACCTAATCGTAAAAGTGTTGGAGTATCATCAACATTTTCGCCATCAGTGAAATGAGCTTTAAGCAAACGCTCTTTTACCTCGCTTTGCAAGCCCTTTTCTTTAGCAAAATGTAACATACGGTGTGCTTTAAATGTATTGGCTACAACCACTTTATCGAAATTGTATTGCAACCCGACTTGCGCGGCTGCCTGTGTTGCATAATCAGTCATTTGTTTTACATCAGCAGGTTCAAGGCCCTTTTCGGCTGCTAAATATTCAAAAACGGTGATATTCGTATCGGTTTCAAGACCCGGATTCAACTGAAAGCTTTTCCATTCCAGTTCAATAAACGCTTTGTCAGGAAACTGAGCCAATGCCTTTTCGAATTTATGTTTACCCAGGTAACAAAAAGGGCAACTGATATCACTCCATACTTCAACTTTCATTTTACTATTTTTTATTTCCATTTTTTCTGATCCTGCCATATTAGTTTTAAATTCGTTTTCCTGTGCGAAGACTGCTGCAAACAGGATTAGAAATGTTGTTGTTATAATTATTTTCTGTATCATAAGTTACTGGTTTTAATTCGTTTTACATTCAGTAAGTAAACAATCACCCGAAAACAGTACGATTTCAATTTCCTGATCTTTCCCGTTAAATGTAGAGTGAAAGCTGCACTGTTAATTACAATGAATTGTTCAGATATCTCACTTCAAACTCATTAAAAACCAGTTATTACACTCCTGTTATGTTAAAGTTTTTCGAGCTTAGTGGTAACATCATGCGAATGCATTATTTTATCAGTATAAGCCAAAAGCACTGCCGAAAGCAGAAATACAATATGAATCGCTATTTGCAAAATTGCATCTTGCTTCGGAATGTTATGGATATCAATAAATGTTTTCAGTAGATGCACTCCCGAGATACTTACCAATGAAATAATAAGTTTTATTTTTAATGTGCTGGCGTTAATTTTATTCAACCAATCAGGTTTATCGGCATGGTTATTAAAATCTATTTTGCTTACAAAAGTCCAGTATCCGCCTATAAAAACAACAACTAACAAGTTGATAACCATCGAAATGTCAATCAGTCCCAATACCGCAAGCATAAAGGCATTTTCTGTAAGGATCGAAAAATCCGTAATCAGATGCCATAACTGCACCATAAACTTAGCCGCGTATAAAATAGATGCAACAATAAGCCCGACGTATATGGGCATTTGTAGCCAGCGGCTAAAAAAAATAAATCGTTCAATTTGTTTCTCAAGCATTAACATATCTTATTCTTGTATTTTTGATTAAACCTTTTAATGATTAATACAAACAGGTTACTGGTAATTTTGTTCTCAGATTGATCATTTATGGAGAGATGCAAGATGTATTAGTTTTGAATTGCGTTTTTTTTAACTCAAACAGTTTAACTCAAACTCTTTTGATCAATTAATGTTACTTTAGACTGATTGATGAATCTTATTTCATTCTCAACTTTTATAGTACCTTTCCACCTTTGAAAAAAACCGATGATGTGGCATAACCGATGGTTTCAGTTTACAATTTTAATGATACTGGCTTTTATATGGGGCAGTTCTTTTATTTTGATGAAAATCGGAATCATGAGCTTCAGCAGTGCCCAGGCTGCCGCCCTGCGTATTTTCCTTGCTTCGCTGGTGCTGACACCTATTGCGGTCGGGCAAATTAAAAAACTACAGCGGAAGGATATGGTAAGTTTGCTGATCGCTGGTTTTATTGGCAGTTTTTTCCCCGCCTTTATGTTTATGGAAGCCGAAACCCGGATTGATAGTTCCCTAGCAGGAATGCTCAATTCGCTCACTCCTGTTTTTACGTTAATTATCGGACTCATTTTTCACCGGACAGCTTTTCGTTGGATGCAGGCAATAGGCCTGTCGCTGGGTCTCATCGGTGCTACCGGATTAATTCTGGCAGGTGATGGAATTCAAATCGGAACAATTAACAGCTATGCTTTGTACATTGTATTGGCCACTTGTTTTTATGCTATCAGCATCAACCAGATCAAATCAAAACTTTCGCATCTCACCGGGGTTCAGGTAACTTCATTTTCATTTTTATTCATTGGGCCGATTGCACTAATTTATTTGCTTACTACTGATTTTTCCCCGGTTTTATCAAATCCGTCGTGGCCGCTGCATTTCCTGGCATTGGCAGCGCTGGGCATAATTGGCAGTGCGGTGGCTATGTTGCTTATGAACAGTCTTATACGTTATTCATCAGCAATAGCCGCATCATCAGTAACATATGTTATACCTGTATTTGCAATTTTGTGGGGGTTGCTTTTAGGCGAAAAAGTAACCTGGCTTCATGTTTTTTGTATGTTTCTGATTCTGGCCGGGGTTTATGTTATTAATTTGAAATGGAATAAAGGGAAAACAGCAGCATAAATATTTGTACAATTTCAACACTGATTTGTTGGTTAAGCGGGGTTTGTTTTGATTTTGCTGTTCAGCCTCGCCGGAAATCCTTATTTTTGCACCCCGGTTTCAAAGTCGTTTACGCTTACTATCCTTTCTCCATATTGATATACTCTTCCCCGCAATCAGCTCAGGACGTGTATTTCACTTAAATTTCCGGATTAGCAGGCCGAACTCTCAAATGGAGTTGGTTGGAATTAGATTTATATAGATGCAGGTAGAAATAAATAAAAGAAGAACATTCGGAATCATCAGCCACCCGGATGCAGGAAAAACCACTCTCACTGAAAAGTTGCTGCTGTTTGGTGGCGCTATACAAACAGCCGGTGCAGTAAAAAGCAATAAAATAGTAAAAACGGCTACTTCCGATTTCATGGAAATTGAGAAGCAACGTGGTATTTCTGTTGCCACTTCCGTGATGGGTTTCGAATACCAGGGGTATAAAGTAAATATACTGGATACACCCGGCCATAAAGATTTTGCTGAAGATACATACCGTACTTTAACCGCAGTTGATAGTGTTATTCTGGTAATTGACTGCGTAAAAGGTGTTGAGGAACAAACCCGTAAACTCATGGATGTTTGCAGGATGCGGCATACTCCTGTAATTATTTTTATCAATAAAATGGACAGGGAAGGCCAGGACCCTTATAGTTTGCTCGAAAATGTAGAACAGGAGTTAAGTATTCATACCCGTCCGCTTACCTGGCCGATAGGAATTGGCGCCGATTTTAAAGGCGTTTACAATATGTTTGAGAAGCAACTCCAGCTTTTTCTGCCTAACCGGACCAAAATATCCGATGATGTTATTGCTATTGAAGACCTTAATTCAAAGGAACTGGATACCCGTATTGGCAAGGATGCCGCTCAAAAACTGAGGGATGATGTCGAACTGATAGAAGGGATTTATGAGCCTTTTAACAGGGAATTATACAGCGAAGGTTATCTGGCACCGGTTTTTTTCGGCAGTGCTATCAATAACTTTGGCGTGAAGGAATTACTCGATACTTTTGTTCGTATTGCACCATCGCCTCTTCCGCGGATAACAGGCAAAAGGGAAATACAA
>JBBSDC010000162.1:0-8775 GCA_038249705.1 Bacteroidales bacterium
ACCATCTTATTATTTCCCGAATGAACTTTAACCACATATACGCCACGCGAAAGTGCTTGTGTATCAATTACCTGATGCTTTGTGCCTGATTTGAGTTTACCAGTAAGCACTTCGCTGCCGGAAGCGGTATAAACTGAGTAGTCCGAAGCCTGTTGCAGGGTTGAGTATATTTCGAGGCCGGAAAAAGATGTTAAAATGGTGAACGGATTTAATGCACCGTTTAAATCAGGTGTTGATGTAGTAAGATCAAGATTAAACGTACAGGTAAATAATCCTCTTCCATGCGAAGCTGCCAGCACAGTATTATCTGAGGTTCTGAGTGTTAGCATATCTACACGTACGTTTGCCATTCCATTGGTTTGTGGTGTCCATATAACGTTGGTTTCATGCAAATTACTGGTTGACCACACGCCCAGTTCCGTAGCAATAAGCGCCTGACTGCTGCTTTGCGGATGATAAATGGCCCAGCGCACCGGCATATCAGGTAAATTGCCTTGTACTTCGCGCCACTGCTGCCCGCCATCATACGTTTGCCAAATGGAGGAAATGCCGTAATTGCTAAATGTAACAAGTAAGGTATCTTCTGAACCACCTACCGAAACTGATGAAACATTGGCAGCAGGAAAATCGGGACTTCCGATTTCGGTTGCAAGTGGATCAATGAGCACATCGGTAACTTTAAAGAGTTTTCCGGAAACGGTTCCAAGAAAAAGGTTAACAGAAAATCCTGCGCTGAAAGGCGAAACTTTTACATGTGAAAAATAGTTTGTACTTCCCGTACCGGCATTTATAAAATATTCGCTTGTGTTGGTTGGGATATTATCAATTATAAGCAACGAATCAGTCATACCTCCATAATAATCGGCGGCATTGGCAAACAGCGTATTTTCAGCACTATAATAATCAGCCGGATTTATAAAAACCCCGCTGTAAATTCCCGGGTTGTTAATAATCTGATTGTTATTGAACATGTAATACCGGTTGTAATAAATGGAGGTAAAATAAACCGATGGCGTTTCTTTGTCCCAAAAGCAATAAGCTCCGTCGCCACCCGAAATCATATTATAAATGGTGAGTGGAGCCCCCTGATAATATAAGGTGCCATTATCCTGAAGCCCGCCGATAAATTTATTTTGTCCTGCACTAGGGTGTATTGCTCCTGTGTAGAACTGCAAGGTGTTGTAATTCTTGTTTCGCTGTATAAAAACAGGTGTGGTGGCATTTCCGCTTTCGGTATAAAAAACACCGCCGTCGGTACCAAAAAGTATTTTTTCCGAGGATCCTGGTTTATAGGAAATAACATGCTGATCGGCATGGATATAATCAATTCCACCGCCATAATACATTTGCGCCCAGTCCGAAAGATGCGACCAGGAACTACCGCCATTGGTTGAGCGCCACTGATCGAGTCCGCCTGCATAAATCAGTTCAGGATTATTTGGATCTACGCTTAAAACCATAGCATGCCAGGCCAGATTGGCCCAATCCTGAGTACCTCCGGGTAAATTAACAGGATTCCACGTTACACCTTTATCGTTGGAGCGGTAAAAATACCTACCGAAATATACTAGTTTATCGCCAGGATTTTGCACTCCGGCAGCAAAAGCAGCATATACCACATTGGCATCAGAAGGAGCGGTTGCAATTTCGACCCTTCCCCTGAGCGGATATGCCGAACCAGGTTGAATAAGCGCGGCCACACCTTCATATTTAGTCCATGAACCAACAGTGCCCTGATCGGAATACAGCAAAACAGCACCGCCGACTCCTTCTATATTTTGCATAGTACCAACATAAATACGGCCATCAGCACCTAAAGTAACACTATTTAAACAGTAAGGAACAGTATTTCCTGTAATATTGGGTAGCACTTGTTGCCAGTTTAGTCCGCCATCGGCAGATCGATATAAGCCATCGGAAGGCTGGCTTTGCTGATTTCCGTAATATTTGCCCGAAGCCACACCTGCATATATTACACTGCTTCCCGATTCGTTGCGAACCACCACTTTTGTTACATATGCAAACTGTGAGGTAGATGCAAGCAAGTTCCAATTCTCTCCTCCATCAGTTGTTTTCCAAATTCCTACTCCACGTCCACTCGATTCGCGGTAGGTAATGAGTGCTGTCTGTGCTTCGCCTGTTCCCACGTACATGGTTAGCTTATCGTTAGGGTCATAAGTTATACAACTTATTGCAAGGTTATCCCACATATCGTTAACCGGCTGCCATTCCGAGTTGGCGGAAGAAATATTATTGTTAAACCACAATCCGCCTGTTACGCCTCCTGCCCATACTTTATTATTTACAAGCGGATCCCAGCAAACGGCGCGGGTACGGCCTCCCATTTCGGCACCGGTGCCGGTCCACTGAAGCTGGTAACCGTCCGATTTAAATTGCTTCGACTGCATTTGTTTCATTTCCTGGTAGGCCAACGGAAGGCGCTCGGCAGTAACACGCTGTAAAGCAGGATCCATTGTCATAAAAAATTCCTGAAGCGAAGCCATATCAGGCGAATCGGCTTTCTCTGTTTTGTCTTTCAGCTTGGTATCCAGATTTTTATATGGCATGGCCGTTTCTTTAATAAACTGCTCATGTGCGGCACGCTTATCAATTTCCTGGAACGAATCGAGGTGGCGCAGAGCAATTGCCATTAAAACAAGAGCGATCATAAAAATGGACGCTGCATTAATAGTTAAAAAATGTTTAAATTTCAGCATGGTTTTATATTTGTTTCAAAATTAATACAAATCTAATACACATGCAGATTACAGGCATGATATATGTAAATAAAAAAAAATAAGGATGAATAAAAGCAGTTTTCCGCATAGGTCGCATAAAATAATTGAAACTTATCACTGTCAAAACCAAGCTTCTTTTCATAAAATCATCAACCAAAAATATTTCACTTGCTTTGCAATAATTTTAGCCCTAAATTTGTTACTTATGTAACCAATAAATTTTTGTGCTATGGGAAAGTCAAAAGATAAAGAAAATAAAGAGGTTAAGAAGCCTGCTGCCAAATCGTTAAAGGAAAAACGCCTAGAAAAGAAAGAGAAGAAAGCCGGTAAGGTATAATTCTCCTATATTGTTAAATCTTCACACTACTTGCACCGGGGCTAATCTCTCCCCGGTTTTTTTGTGAGTTCCTGAACTAAAAAATCTTCTGTATTTTTTATACTGTTATGGCGGAAGGAAATAAAACACAGATTATCAGCATACCAAGCTGCAAAAGTTTGATTTTACATTGTTCGTAATGAAGTGAATGTAAATTATTAACAAACTTTTGGAGCAAAAACACCAATCATAAGCCAAAAATGAAACTACGCCACAACACCATTCCTGTTTTTATTCCTGAAGAAGCATGCCCAAACCAGTGTGTTTTTTGCAATCAGCACCGGATAGCAGGAGCGGAATGTGCGCCAACGGTTGAGGAAGTGGTGCAGAAAGTAAATACTCATCTGCTTACTATCCCGGCAGGTGGCGAAGTGGAAATTGGATTTTTCGGAGGCAATTTTACCGGTATTCCGATAAAAGATCAACAAGCTTACCTCGAATGCGTTCAGCCCTTTATTGAATCGGGCAAAGTGCATGGAATAAGGCTTTCGACCCGACCTGATTATATTAACAAGGATATATTAGATTTTCTGAAACAACATAAAGTTACTACTATTGAGCTTGGGGCTCAATCGCTTGATGATGAAGTACTGAAACTCGCCGGTCGCGGACATACGGCTTTACAGGTGCAGGAAGCAGCTGTGTTGATAAAGGAATCCGGTTATAATTTGGGGCTGCAGATGATGATCGGGTTGCCGGGCGATACGGCTGAAAAATCAATTTTTACAGCACAGGAAATTATTCGTCTTGGAGCTGATTGTACACGGATTTACCCAACTCTGGTTATAAAAAACACCGAGTTGGAACAACTCTATATTGATGGAAAATACCAGCCACTTTCGCTTCACGAAGCAATAAGCCGCGTTGCCGACCTTGTTCCTTTGTTTATTAATGCCGAGGTGAAAATTCTGCGCATCGGCCTTCATCCTTCCGAAGGTTTACTCGACCGCAGCAGCCTGGTTGCAGGACCTTTCGAAGTAGCATTTGGCGAAATGGCTTTTTCCGAAATATGGAAAAGAATTTTCGCTACTATGGTTTTCCCCAACGGAAAACGTAACCTGCTTACACTTACAGTTGCAAATGGAATGCGAAATGCTGCTATCGGCCATAAAGCACTGAATAAAAACATGTTGCTGGAAAATTTCAGAAAGGTTGCATTCAACGAAAGTGCTGATTTAAAAGGATTTGAATACCATGTTGATACTGTGTAACAGCAAAATGCCTGCCGCAGCAAAAGCCAGACTGGCTTCCTACGGCGAAGAAGTTGATTTTGCTACCGAAGGCATTACTTATGAAGCTATTTCGGGGCATCCGGATATTTTTTTCTGTAAAACACCTGGCGGATTAATTGTTGCACCCAACCTTCCGGAAAAGTATTTCAAACTTCTTTACGAAAATTTAATTCCTTTTGTAAAAGGTTTATCCCCTGTTGGTCGTGCATATCCTGAATCTGCACGTTACAATGCACTGGTTACCGGCAAGTATATTTTTCAAAATCCGGAAACCGCTGATCCTTCCATTGCAAAATTGAATCCCGGGCTCGAAATTATTTCTGTAAAACAAGGCTACGTTCAATGCAACCTGCTTGCTTTACCTAACGATATGCTTATAACCTCCGACCGAGGAATTGAGAAATCACTCAAACAGCATAATATTGAAGTGCTTTTTGTGGATCCAACGTGTGTGCAACTCGATGGATTTGAGCATGGATTTTTCGGAGGAGCATGTGGAATACACGGCGATACATTATTTATCTGCGGAAGCCTGCATTATTTTAAGAACAGGGAACAAATCGAAAAATCAGCTTCTGCCGCCGGAATTAAAATTGTGGAATTAAACAATAGCCCACCGATAGATGTGGGAACTATACTGTTCGTGTAAAAGATTGCTTCATTAAATAAATTTCAGACTATATTTCTCGGGAAGGATTTTAACCCTTTGGTTTTCTGTATTTTGATAGTAAGAACGCTAAAACTTAGCGATAAACTCAATGGTAAACCTGTCGAAATGATTGGGGAAAAGTTTTTTCAGATAGTTTTCGTAATTCAACCTGATTTCGGCTTTAAAAGGTTTGGGCTCAAATCCGAAATTTACACCAAGTGTTATACGCTCAGCCTGTATTTCTGCGGGTTCTGTCTCCTGTCCCATAAAGTCCCAGCGGACTGTCGGGCTTATAATCTGAATCATATTTGCCCCGGTAAAGAACTTATAATATGAATGTACATAAAACCCGTACTGATCTTTTATAAAGTTGGATGTATCAGTATAATGGCGGTGTACATATTCTGATTCAATCAGCAGATTTTCATTCTGATAGCGTAATTCGGCGCCGTACATAGAAAGGTCATTTTCCAGTTGGGTTGAACCCTTGTAAAAATTCCCAGCTATTCTGATGTTTTTTATCGGCCCAACAATAAGCCTGGCCGAATAATTCGGTTTGTCAATCCATTGCGGATTGTTGTTACCGGTTCCGTTCATTGCCGATACCCAGGCATCAATAGGAACATAAAATTTAAACCGGTAATTGGCCACGAAACCTATATCACGCAGTCCGTCATTTACATATTTTGCAACAAATGAGCGATTAGCAAAAATATTCTCCACCGGGCTTCGTAAATAATCGGTACCAAACGGAAATTTACGTTGTCCGAGATATAAATCCAGGTTACTGACAGGGGTTACTTTAATAAAAGCATCCAGCATACGGATCCTTCCTTCGTCGGACAAATCAACTTCGGCGCGGTAGCCAATATATTTATTAACACTACTGCGCACACCAAAACGCGCATTTCGCACTTCAAAGCGCATCAACTGCTTTTCAAGATCAAATTCAAGCTTGGTTTTTAATGACCCATCAAGCTTGGGTACATAATTGATTTTGTCGTCAGGTTGAGCAGCGGTTTGGGACCATGCGCTGCTAAACAGACTGAAAATGAGTAGAATAAGTAGAATTACTCTTTGGTACATCAAAAAAAGTTTTTGGCAAAAATATTGAATTATCAGTTAACTGGTGAATCTTATTTCATTTCCATTGATTATTAGCCTGGTAGCTTTCTCCATTGAAAGCTTAGCTTTATTGGTTTTACAAAAGTATAATCAGATCAACCAGTGCCTTCATCATCTATTCGTATTTTTACAACTCATTTTTTCGTTATTTTGCATATCCTAAAAGTTTTCCCCAACCTTGATCCCTCACGATACTATATCGCAGATTTTTGATGCCGCCCGTGTGGAGGAAGTGGTTGGCGATTTTGTGGCTTTAAAGCGGCGTGGCAGTAATTTTACTGGATTATGCCCTTTTCATAATGAGCGTACTCCCTCGTTTCATGTGTCGCCCACCAAAGGTATATACAAATGTTTTGGTTGTGGCAAAGCCGGTAACTCGGTGAATTTTGTGATGGAACACGAAAAATTCACCTACCCCGAAGCACTTCGCTATCTTGCCAAAAAGTACCATATCGACATTCAGGAAGAGGCTGAAACAGCCGAACAAATGGCCGATAAAAGTGCCCGTGAAGGCTTGATGGCTGTTACTGATTTTGCCGCCAGATTTTTTGCCGACCAGCTTTTTAATACTGACGAAGGGCTTTCTGTTGGCTTATCCTATTTCCACGGGCGAAGCTTCAGCGACGATACCATTCGAGAATTTCAGCTGGGTTATAGCCCTGAAGCATGGGACTCTTTAAGTAAGGAAGCACTCAAAAATGGCTACAGCGTCGAAATGCTCGAAAAATCAGGCCTGAGCATTAAGAAAGAAGAAAGGCTATACGACCGCTTCCGTGGACGGGTGATGTTCCCGATACACAGTCAGGCCGGGAAAGTTATAGGTTTTGGCGGACGCATAATGAGCTCGGACAAAACCAGGCCGAAATACGTGAATTCGCCCGAAAGCGAAATTTACAACAAAAGCAAGGTTTTATACGGTATCTTCTTTGCCAAACATGCCATTGCCGCCAACGATATGTGTTTCCTGGTCGAAGGTTACACCGATGTGATTTCGATGTACCGTGCAGGAGTTCAAAATGTGGTTTCCTCTTCTGGCACTTCGCTTACTGTTGACCAGATAAGGTTGATAAAACGTTATACGCCCAATATTACTATTCTTTACGATGGCGACCCTGCCGGAATAAAAGCTTCGTTCCGCGGCATTGATATGATACTGGAGCAGGGAATGAATGTAAAAGTGGTTTTGTTTCCAGATGGCGAAGACCCTGATTCCTATGCCCGCGCACGCCGCGGTGTTGAAGTACAGGAGTTTATAAAGCAGAATGCCAAGGATTTTATTCATTTTAAAATAGATCTTTTACTTAGCGAAACAGGCCGCGATCCGCTGAAACGTGTTGCTGTACTTAAAGATTTTATCGAAAGCATTTCACTTATTCCCGATCAGCTTACCCGATTAGCTTACGTTAAAGAGAGTGCCGACCGTATGCAGATGGACGAAAAAGCCATTCTGAATGAGCTTAACAAGCTGCTGCGAAAGAAATTTACCCAAAAATCGGGATCCACACCTACCGAGGCAGAAGAACTCGACAACCTTTTTGCCCCCGAGCCTGCTGAACAACAACAGGACACTTTTGATGCATTGAGCACCGATGATATTGAACGGGAGATTATCAGGCAACTGCTTCTTTTCGGCGATGTGGAAATTGAAACAACATTTAAGAATCCTGAAAGCGGCGAAGAAATTAAAAACAAAGTGAAAGCTGCCAATTTTATTATTAATGATATTTCGGCTGACGAACTCGACTTCAGCAACAAACAATATCAGCAGATTTTTGATACCTGCGTTAATGAGCTTAAAAACAATCCGGATATCGATTACCGCAAACTTACCAACCATCCTGATAATGCCGTTTCGGGTCCTGTTATCGACCTGATCGCCACCAAATATACCTTTAGCCCTAACTGGGAGAAACGCAAAATACGCCTGCTTCAGGAACACGAAGTGCTTGATTTCCTAATTCCTAATTCCATATTATCATTTAAATCGAAACGCGTACGGCAGATATTGAAAGAGCTGGGTGAGCAAATTAAAAAATCGCAATCCAATGAAGAAATTGATTCGTTGCTAAAACAATTTATTAATGCCAAGCGGATAGCCAATCTTATTGATGGCGGGCGGTTGGGAAGGACGATAGTTTAAAAAGACTTTTTACCATGTGATTTCAGAAAATTCTTATTTTATAAAAAACGCATCAAATACATCTTCAACCGCCAACTTTATGATTTCATAAATGAAATCATTGATTTGCCAGTCTTTACAACAAGCATTTGTAGAGTTTCAGAATAATAAATTATAAATTTTTTCTATAAAAAGAGAATTGTATTCTCCTTTCCTGCTGCTGTAGTGCAGAATAATATCACCCCTTCGGGGTTGGATCAGAGTTTTGCTCATATTCTCTAATAATAATATCACCCCTTCGGGGTTTTTGCTGTATAGTTTTGTCTGCGTGTAGAATAATATCACCCCTTCGGGGTTGGATCGGAGTTTTGCTCATATTCTCTAATAATAATATCACCCCTTCGGGGTTTTTGCTGTATAGTTTTGTCTGCGTGTAGAATAATATCACCCCTTCAGGGTTGGATCGGAGTTTTGCTCATATTCTCTTATAATAATATCACCCCTTCGGGGTTTTTGCTGCATAGCGATGTCTGAGT
>JBBSDC010000163.1:0-8769 GCA_038249705.1 Bacteroidales bacterium
ATTCTCAGTTTATCGAAACCATGAGCCAGTATTGCGCCTCCATAACTATTGGCTGAATCCTCAGTCGCTTTGCTGAATTCGAAACGACAAAAGGAAAACACCGATGAATCTTCACTGCTTGCAACCTGTAAAAACCGGATCCCCGACCAGCCGCCACGTCCTTGAGTTTGAGCCATGAAATTAGAAGTATCGCTTATTGTAAATATTATTGTATCGCCGGGTAATCCAATTGCTTTTATACTTCCCTGAACATCAATACGGTAATACGATTGGAACTGTATAAAAGTTCCCGAAGAAATAACCAATGTCTCACCCTGAGGAATAACCAGGTTCCCTTCTACTAAAACGGTATCTGCTGTCCACGAACCGTTTACATTTCCGGAAACAATAACCGAGGTTGCGTTTGAATAAAAACTGAATAATGCAAAAAGCACCAATGTTGAAATGTATCTCATTTGGATGTTGTGTTAGTAATTGTAGCTATCCTATTGAATTTTTCCCCTGCTTTACTATCAGCTTAAAAACCGGAAAGTCCAATGCTGAATATACATGGGCAAATGTAAAATTCTTTTGCTGAACCATGCAAAATGTTTACCGATTCTTCTGTAACAAATACTCCGTTATATTTTTATTTACTGCTAAGTCGCAAAACATAAAGTCGCAAATTGTCAGCATATTAGGTCGCAAAGAACTTGTTTTTTTATTATTGATAATAAGGCTATTAGTATTTATTAACGGACTTTTGCTTTTCGAAACAGGATATTAATGGGAAGAGCTCCATCAGAAACATAAGTGAAATATGGATTTTTCATGTAATTTGTAATCAGGAGCATGTGGTTATTAAAGTCAGAAGGTTTGAATCCAACAAATTTTTTTTCAAAAAACGTGTAACACATCTAAAAAAATCGTATATTTAGGGAGCTCTAAAATCAATAGCTATGAAAACTACAATACTTATTGTACTTTTTGCTTTTATGGTTACAGTAACCATAAAAACAGTTGCCCAAGGCTCAGGTGTAAAAGCTAATCCCCGCACTAGATTACAAAGCAAAGAAATTGCAACCGAAAGGGCTGATCAATCTCTTCCATCAGGCGGCGGTCAGCCAGGCAATAAGCTGGAATTAAAAGGTGTAGAAGGAGAAATTTATATCAGTGAAAACTGGTCATTAGGCACCATAGTGCTGCGCAACGGAGGAATAATTGACAATTATCTTCTGAGGTACAATATCCTTGTTGACCAGATGCAGTTTATCGCTGATAAAGATACGCTTGCTTTTGCCTCACCAAAGGAATTGAGTACAGTTACTTTTGATAATCACTTATTTGTTTATGATTCCTTTCAAACGGAAAGTGCTATCAGGTTCGGATATTTTGAACTTTTAGAGCCAGGTAAAAATAGGTTGTTGCTGAAAAGAACGGTTACCTTCGAGATGCCTGATGCCAATAATCCTGATGATGAAGAAGCTACCAAATATTATATTGATGAGTGTTATTTCATAAGTAAGCCTGGTAAAGCTGCTAATAAAATTATGTGTAACCGTAAAAGTGTGCTTTCAGTTTTGAATAACCACCAGGACGATATCAATGAATACATGCGTATTACAGGAAACAAATTGAAAACACCCGCTGATCTTAAAAAACTTGTTTCATATTATAACACGCTCGACGAATAAAGCTGTAACCTGTTAAATCAATTACCTTTGCAGGATTATTCCTGTATAGTGAAAAAATTTTTGCCTTTAAATCGCCTGGAAACTCTTTTAAATCCATTGGTTTCGTGTACTATATGCCCTCGAAATTGCAAAGCTGACCGATTGCATGGCGAAGTTGGCGTGTGCAGTAGCAGTTCCGGTTTTAATATTAGTTCAATATGCATGCATCGTGGTGAGGAGCCAGGCATAAGTGGGAAAAGTGGCATCTGCAATGTGTTTTTCAGCGGATGCAACTTATCTTGTTTATATTGTCAGAATTATCAGATAAGCTGCAGCAGCAAAAAGTCGGATCAAGGGCTGATGCCATTTGAAAATGTTGTTAACTCCATAATTACTATTCTCGACCAGGGATGTCATGCAGTGGGATTTGTATCGCCATCGCATTTTATCCCACATGTAAAGGCGATCATCGAAGCATTACGTTTACAAAACTACAATCCTGTATTTGTTTATAACACAAATAGTTATGATAAAGTTGACGAGATTCGAGATCTTGAACAGTATATTGATGTTTACTTGCCCGATTATAAATATTCCGATAATAGTCTGGCATTAAAATATTCGAAAGTATATGATTATCAGCAAACTGCATATTCAGCTATAAAGGAAATGTACCGCCAGAAAGGCACCACTTTGATAATGCATGAAGACGGCTATATTGAAAAAGGATTGATAATTCGCCATCTGGTGCTTTCTGGATTTATCGAAAACAGTATAAAAGCACTGAATGATATGGCAGATATTTCGACTTCATTAGCTATATCTCTTATGGCGCAATATTGGCCAACACCGGCAGTTCAAAACCATCCTCAATTAGGGCGTACTATATCAATTAATGAATATGAACGGGTTAAAGCAGAACTCGAACGTTTAGGCTTTTACAAAGGCTGGGTTCAGGAATTGGAAAGCAGCGAACATTACCTTCCTGATTTTGAATTGGATAAACCTTTTGGCTAAAGGTACATTTCCAATCCTCTCGTACTTTTGAAACAAATGAATTGAAATGGCGTTAAAGCATTATTGGAAACAGTTTCAACTATGAGAAGAAAAGATTTTCTAAAGTTACTTTCTGTTTTACCTTTAGCTGGTTTTGCTATGAACCTGTATAAATTTAAATTTCTTACTGATTCTTTCGAAAATACAGAACCATTTCCTGTGCTTTTTGTAGGTCATGGAAGCCCGATGAACGCTATTGAGCAGAATGAATTTACCCGAGGTTGGCAAAATGCTAGCCGTAATTTGCCCAAACCAGCTGCTATCCTTTGTATATCAGCTCATTGGGAGACGAAAGGAACATTTGTAACTGCTATGGAAAGGCCAAAAACAATTCACGATTTTGGAGGTTTTCCTCAGCAACTCTTTGATGTTCAATATCCTGCTCCCGGAAGTCCTGAACTGGCAGGGGAAACTCAACATCTGGTTGAAAATACTATAATTGGTCTCGATAATTCCTGGGGACTTGATCATGTGCGTGGAGCGTAATAAAACACTTTTTCCCTGAAGCTGATGTTCCGGTAATTCAACTGAGTCTCGATTATCATCAGAATGCGCAATTCCATTATGAATTGGGGAAGCAACTTGCTGCATTACGAAATAAGGGCATATTGATTGTAGGAAGCGGAAACATGGTTCATAATCTGCGAATGCTTGACTGGCAAAAGGTCGAAACCGGTTTCGATTGGGCACTTGAAGCGAATGCGAAGCTTAAAAAACTGATTCTTTCAAATGATTATAAGCAATTGATCAATTATCAAAAACTTGGTCGCGAAATGGAATTGGCTGTCCCATCGCCCGAACATTACCTGCCATTGCTTTATTCACTTGCACTTAAAAAGGATAAAGAGGAAGTCTCATTTTTTAATGATAAATATGTAATGGGGTCTATATCAATGACATCGATTAAAATAGGGTAATATTTTCAATAATGATTTACATTAATTCATCGGAAAAATTCAAAACTTATTTATCGGATTAGGAAAAAATGAATTCAGGATTCAGACCTATTTATAAAACTGAGTTTGAGATTCAAAATAAAAAATGGGTTTAGAAATATTTTTTTTTCTATAAAATGTATCTCGTGTTTAATAAGTTGTATCTTTGCGAAAATTAATACAAAATTAAAAACATCATGAGTAAAGGAACAGTAAAATTTTTCAATGATTCAAAAGGATTTGGATTTATTAAAGATGACGCATCGGACAAAGAATATTTTGTTCACGTTACAGGTTTGATCGATGAGATCAGAGAAAATGACCAAGTGTCATTTGATCTTCAAGAAGGCAAAAAAGGATTAAACGCCGTAAATGTTAAAGTGATTTAATTTACACAGACATAAAGGATTCTTGAAAAAGCCCTGCCAAAAGCGGGGCTTTTTTATTTTGTTTTATCAGATACATCCGATTTTTTTAGTTGGCTCCTCTACCGCTCCGTGGTGATATATATATGTTACTTTTGTTAAATGAGTCGAGATTTTAAATTCCATAACCCAGCAGGGACGGAATCTGTTTGCATTCAGCTTCTTATAGTTTTTAATACTTTACGGTTAATAAGAAAGACTATACGTTAATTGCTTTAATTCTATTTCAGCCACTTTCGCAGAAAAAAGTAGGTTAACTAAAAGATAAGCTGCATTTTCATAACTGGTCTGAGCAGCTTTTACATCAAGTATGGTTGATTGGCCCAGGTTAAATTTCTGCATCACAACCGCAAGCAATTTCGTGTTTATTTCAAAGTTATCCCTTTGCGATTCAATTTGCTGAAGTGTTGTTGAATAAGTTCTATAGAGTTTTGTAGCCTGCGTTGTAAGTGAATAAATCAGGCTTTCCTTTGTGAGCTTCGAATTATTGACCCGTATTTTTGCAACATCCGTCTGCGTTTTATAAATATTACCGTTAAATATCGGAACCTGAAGCGAAATACCTGCAGTTGGTCCGTAAAATTGATTCAGAGTCATAGCTACATTCTTACTGTTAGCATGGTAAAAGTCGTATCCGGCATTAAGTGTTACCGAAGGATATCGCTGCGACGAAACTTCTTTCACCAGTTGCTCGTCAATTAGTATTTGTTGATCAGCGCTGAGATATTGAGGATTTCGGTTGAGGTAATTCAGAATTGTTTCCAGTTGCAACGATTTGTCAACTATAATGCTATCAGAAACAGCAAAAGGAATCTGTGATTTCGCATTGATAAGCAAAAGCAGGTCTGCTTTGTTTTGTTCGATAACAAGTTTCTGCGTTTCAAGCAATTGCTCAGCTGAATTAACATCGCTCTGTGTTTGCAATACAATGGCAGCATCAGCCATTCCAACATTATTTTTAACATTTACGATATCCAGTTTCTGCTGCGAAACTTCAAGCGTATTTTCAATGATCCTGAGGTAGTTTTGTTGTCTGATGATATCGTAATACGTAACCATAATATCAGCTATTATGGTTTGAATCTGTTGGTTAAGCTGAATTTCACTAAGATTTTGCAATCGGCTCAGGCGTTCTTTAGTTGCTGTAACTTTGAATCCGTTAAACAGAACTATTCCTGCCGAAACGCCTGCGTTAACAACGTTTTCGATCCGGTTATCTATATTTGTTTCAGTGCCGTTACTAAATTGTTGATTTATCGTGGTTAACGATCCATTATCGCCTGCATTGGCCGAAATATAAGGCAATCCACCTGCAACACCGTACGTATTATTCACACGGGCAATTTCCACATTGTTTTTGGCAATCTGTATATCGAAATTATTCAGCAGCGCAGTATCAATAGCATTTTCTATTGTAAATACATGTTGAGACTGTCCGGTTAACGAAAGGCCAAGCCCTGTAAACAACAAAACGATTTTTAAAATAAATTTCATTTACTTATTCTTTATCGGTGATTAATTAACAGAACGAAATTCCTGATCACATACAACTTTGGACTATGGAACTTTCACTTCAACTTTCACAATTTCCTATCGCAACCTATTCTAAGACTTAGCTTTAGCTTTTACCAAATTCCAAAAACCAAATTCCAAATATAGAATCCCCAACCCCTAAATCCCAAATCCTTTACCTTCTTAAATCACTTCATCTTCCACAACTTCCTTAATTTCTCTTTTACCGGAAATAAAAGTATAAACAGCAGGTATTACAAATAAGGTAAGGATAAGCGAAAACAGGATTCCTCCAACAACCACAATACCCAAAGGGATGCGGCTTGTGGCTGCGGCACCTATACTTAAGGCAATTGGCAGGGCACCAAGTGATGTTGCAAGGCTGGTCATTAAAATGGGGCGCAGCCGGAGTGTAGCAGCTTCTATAACAGCCTGTCGTTTGTTGAGTCCTGCATCACGTTTTTTATTGGCGAATTCAACAATCAGAATTCCATTTTTTGTTACCAGACCGATAAGCATAATCATTCCGATTTGCGAGAAAATATTCAAAGTCTGGTCAAAAATCCATAAACTAAGCACTGCACCTGCTATTGCTAATGGAACGGTAATCATAATAATAAGTGGATCTCTGAAACTTTCGAACTGTGCAGCGAGTACCAGAAAAATTAGAACAAGTGCCAGCATAAATGCGAACGCTGTATTTGAAGAACTTTCGGAATAATCGCGTGAAGGGCCGCTGAGAGAAGTCTGATAACTCTCGTCGAGCAGTTTGTCCGATATAGCCTGCATAGCTTTAACTCCATCTCCTATCGTTTTTCCTTCGGCCAATGAAGCCGAAATAGTAGCCGCTTTGTAACGGTTAAAGTGATATAAGGAGGGTGGCATGGCATTAGGTTCAACTTTTAACACAGATGCAAGCGAAATATTTTCACCTTTATCATTCCGAACATACAGGTTCGAAATATCAGCTGGTGTTTGCCGGTTCTTAATACCAACCTGGCTGATAACTTCATACTGTTTTCCATTCATCAGGAAATACGCGAGTCGCCGGCCACTGTAAGCACTTTGCAGCACACTTGCAATATCAGTAACGGTAAGTCCGAATTCGCGGGCTTTTATCCTGTCAATTGAGATATCAACCTGAGGTTTATTGAATTTCAGGTTAACATCCACATTCTGAAATGTTTTATCATCTCTTGCCTGGTCGAGAAATTTTGGAATTATGGTTCTGAGTTTTTCAAAATCCAGATTCTGAATAACAAACTGAACCGGAAGTGATCCTCTTGAACCTAATCCCACTGCAATAGTTTGTTCCTGAATCGGGAAAATCCTTACATCATTAAAACGGCCTAATTTTTTACCCAGATCCTGAGCTATTTCATTTTGAGAACGACCGCGCTCATTGGCAGGAACTAAGCCAACCCGTCCGAAACCACTGTTCACACCACTGCTTCCAAATCCAGGAATAGAGATAAATGAAAATTCGGCTTCGGGAATTGAATCGATCAGGTAATCAGCAATTTTGTCGCCGGTTTGCATCATATATGGATAACTGGCACCCTCAGGACCAGATATTTGCAGACGAACACTTCCTTTGTCTTCAAGTGGGGCAATTTCACTTTGCAAACTTGTACCCACAAAATATACGACCGCAAAACATGCCGCAACTACTACCCACGACATCCACCTGTACTGTATAAAGCGGGTAACCATATTTTTATATCCGGTTTCCATTCCCGAAAAGAAAGGTTCGGTTTTGTTATAGAATTTGCCGTGTTGTGCTCCTTTACGGTTAAGGAAAATATTGAGAACAGGTGTGATTGTAAGCGAAACAAAAGCTGAAACCAACACAGCCACAGCAAGTACCACCGCAAATTCGCGGAACAAACTACCTACAAATCCTTGTAAGAAAAGTACAGGCAGAAATACAATTGCTAAGGTTATAGATGTGGAGATCACTACAAAAAATATTTCCTTGCTGCCATCAATGGCTGCTTTCCGAACAGGTATTCCATCTTCAATTTTCCGGAAAATATTTTCAGTTACCACAATTCCATCGTCAACCACCAATCCTGTGGCCAGAATGATAGCCAACAAAGTGAGAATATTTACCGAAAATCCCGCCACATACATGATGAAGAATGTGAATATCAGCGAAATAGGGATATCAATCAATGGCCGTAACGCGATGAGCCAGTTCCTGAAAAAGAAGAAAATAACAAGGATAACCAGCACAATTGCAATCAGCAGGGTTTCGCCAACTTCTTTTAATGATCGCCTTACGTTAAGTGTATTATCGATTAAAGTGGTGAAAGTGATATCACTTTTCTGCGATCGGGTAATTTCATCAAGCCTTTTGTTAAACTCATTCGAAATATTAATATAATTTGCTCCGGGTTGAGGGGTTATAGCAATTCCAACTGCATAAACGCCGTTGAGTTTCCAGCTTCTCTCATAGTTTTCGGGGCCGAGTTCCACAGTGGCAATATCGCCAAGTCGTATAATACCGGCCTCGTTGCCTCTGATGATCAGATCACGGAATTCTTTTTCAGTAGTGAGATTGCCTAATGCTCTGATTGTTAGTTCAGTGTTGTTGCCATAAATTTTACCCGAAGGGATTTCTACATTTTCCTTATTCAGGATATTGGTAATATCATTAAAAGTGATGTTATAGGCATTAAGTTTATCAGGATCAATCCATATGCGCATGGCAGGGCGTTTCTGCCCGATTATAGTTACAGCGCTTACTTCCGGTATGGTTTGAAACTTGTTTTGCAACACATTTTCGGCATAATCGCTTAATTCGAGCAATCCTTTGGTTGGGCTTTGAACGGCCATCAGTATAATAAAATCACTGTTGGCATCCGATTTTGTTACAACCGGCGGTGCATCAATATCCTGTGGCAGATTACGGACAGCCTGGCTAACTTTATCGCGCACATCATTGGCAGCAGCTTCGAGGTTGGCATCAATATTAAATTCAACATTAATTGAGCTACGTCCTACTGAGCTTGTTGATGTTATTGTTCGTATTCCGGGAATACCGTTTATCGATTTTTCCAAAGGTTCAGTAATCTGGCTTTCGACAATATCAGCATTTGCTCCTGTATATGGAGTGCTTACTGTAATAACCGGCGGGTCAATGGCAGGATACTCTCTGACGCCAAGATACGTGAATCCGATAACTCC
>JBBSDC010000164.1:0-8669 GCA_038249705.1 Bacteroidales bacterium
CAGCCTTAAACCAATTAAAAGCGTACAACAATGTCCGACATTGCAACAAGAGTAAAAGCTATCATCGTTGATAAGCTGGGAGTAGACGAAAAAGAAGTAAACCCTGCAGCAAGTTTCACCAACGACCTGGGTGCCGATTCATTGGACACCGTTGAACTGATCATGGAATTCGAGAAAGAATTCAATATTGCTATTCCAGACGATCAGGCTGAAAAAATCAGTACCGTAGGTGATGCTATCACTTACCTAGAAAGCAACGCAAAATAAGTAAAACTCATTCGATGAAGTTAAGGCGAGTAGTAGTTACCGGCCTTGGCGCACTGACTCCATTAGGCAATACAGCTCCGGAAACCTGGAGAGGCATGGTTAATGGAGTTAGTGGTGCTGGCCCCATCACACATTTTGACACCAGCAAGTTTAAAACAAAATTTGCATGTGAACTCAAGAATTTCGATCCGGCTAATTATTATGACCGTAAGGAAGTCCGGAAATTCGATCCGTTTACGCTTTATGGTATGATAAGTGCCGACGAAGCCGTTAAAGATTCGGGTCTGGATACTGCTGATGTGGATTTAGATCGTATTGGCGTCATCTGGGCGTCAGGAATTGGTGGTATGACTACTATCTTTCATGAAATTTCGGAATTTGCTGCCGGTGACGGCACGCCCCGCTTTAGCCCGCTGATGATCCCAAAGATGATTGCTGATATCGCGGCAGGTCAGATTTCCATCCGTTACGGATTCAGAGGTCCGAATTTTGCTACCGTTTCAGCGTGTGCATCTTCAGCCAATGCATTAATTGATGCTTTCAATTATATCAGGCTTGGAATGACTGATGCATTTGTTACCGGAGGTTCAGAGGCAGCTATAAATGTTGCCGGAGTCGGCGGGTTTAACGCCATGCATGCTATTTCAACCCGAAACGATGATCCGTTAACAGCATCACGTCCATTTGATAAGGATCGCGATGGTTTTGTAATGGGCGAAGGTGGAGCAGCATTGATATTCGAAGAACTTGAACATGCCTTGGCCCGTGGTGCTAAAATTTACGCCGAAGTAGCAGGAGCAGGTATGAGTGCTGATGCATATCATATTACAGCACCACATCCCGAAGGTTTAGGCGCCCTTAATTCCATGCGCTCAGCTATCCGCGATGCAGGAATAACCTCTAACGACATTGATCACGTAAACACACACGGCACATCAACCCCACTGGGTGATATTGCTGAAACAACCTCACTTGCCAAACTTTTCGGAGAACACTCCTCAAAAGTATTTGTTAACTCCACCAAATCGATGACAGGCCATTTACTTGGTGCTGCCGGTGCAGTTGAAGCAATGGCATCCATACTTGCTGTGCAAAATGATATCATACCTCCGACCATCAACCATTTTACTGACGATCCGGAAGTGAACCAAACTCTCACATATGTTTTCAATAAAGCTTTAGAAACAACTGTTAACGTAGCTTTAAGTAACACTTTCGGGTTCGGTGGTCATAATGCAACGCTTATTTTCAAAAAATTCGTTCAATAGTTTTGACTTTCGACGTCATAAATCCTATCAGGGTCTTCCTTTCTGAAGACAAACAACTTTTCGTAGCATTAAAAAATATTTTCGGGTATTATCCCGGAAATATTTTTTTGTATAAACTGGCCTTCCGTCATAAATCGCAAGCCATTGAATTAAATAACGGCAGCCGCGTGAGCAACGAACGGCTCGAATACTTGGGTGATGCTATTCTGAGTGCTATAGTTGCCGATCATCTCTTTAAAATGTTTCCTTACAAAGATGAGGGTTTTCTTACGGAGATGCGATCGCGTATCGTAAGCAGGGCACAATTAAATAAACTCTCACAGAAACTTGGTATTGATACACTTATAACGGTGAACACCGATAATAACAACGTTTACCGGTCGATGAAAGGCGATGCTTTCGAAGCTCTGATAGGTGCAATATACCTGGATAAAGGATATAATTTTACCCGGCAGATTATTATCGAAAAAGTTATCAAACAACATTTCGACCTACAGGATCTCGAAAACAATAACACCAATTATAAAAGCCGTATTATTGAATGGGCACAACGCGAAAAGCATTCGGTTGAATTTGTTACGCTCAACGAAGTGGGGCATGGTTACAATAAACAATATGTAGTGGATGTAATGATCGACAATATATCATTAGGTAAAGGACGCGATTACTCCATAAAAGGAGCCGAGCAGGATGCTGCCATGAAAGCATTGCTGCAGCTTGAAGGCGAAAAAATGTAATTTAGACAATCAACTTTTGAACTTTATAGAAAATTTACCTGAAATAGTAACATTTATTCCTTTGTCTTTCATGTTTTAAAGGAATATATTAATAACAATGATATCAACTACTCTGAGCAAACAACTTTTGAGTGGTTTATTGTTCTCCTGATAAAAAAGAATTTTCAAATAATACTTGCTTTCACTTTAATGATTGTTTACATTTGTTACGCAATATATTGTTATCTAAATTTTATAGATAATGTTCTTGTTTATCACATATATAATTGAATCTCTGCTTCAGGAGCACTCAGCCTCTGGATTACTAATGATTGTAGAGAGAGAGAGAGAGAGAGTTGTTCCTCAAACGCCCTAAATTTACTTGCACATTCGCTTCAACAAACAGTGCAATATTTATTGTTTTGTTTGCGGGAGATGGATGTGCCTCCGTAGGTTAAATTGCTATATTGTATAAATTTTAAATTTTTACTATTGGCGATACCCGAAAAGCCATGATAGAGTAGGGGAAATTATACCTTAAATTATGAAAACTCTAAAAACTATATTCTCAGCATTTACCATACTAATCATATTTATTACATTCGCATTTTTAGGATGCAATAAAGAAAAGGATGAAACTAATCAACCACCTAAAGACGGTACCCTAAAATCGGCTGCATTAAGAAGGTTAATTATTGAATATGATATACATGGTAGAGTTACGTTCATTACTTGCGATGCATTCTGGGATGGTAATTGTCTGCCAACGGTAATTATTACTCCAAGTGGTGCCCTGGTTGCTAAAGCATACAATCAATTTATTCAGGCATTTAACAACAATGATACAAGGATGTTTTTCAATAGCAATGCAACGAAAATTCTATTTCCGAACCTGCAATTGTTGCCTGATGCCTTGCGTGGATTACAAACCGGCGACATTATGCTCTATCAAATAAAAGGGACGAATGACAATTTTGATTACTATGTCGGATTGCCAAAAGAGGTAGATTTTAATTCAGAATGGAAAGGCATGGAGAAATGTGTGTTAGTAGTAGGTAGTTCAAAGCAATAATCATTACTAAATTGTATAGAGGGGAAATCCTCTCTATACAATTTTTAATATTACCCTCCCCATCTCAATTCAAACTTATTTAAAATTATACCTCCTCTACATGAAAAAACTATGTATAATTGTCATTTCCCCCATATTGTTATGGCTTTCTGCATGTATCACCAACAGAATAGAGCATGACATTACTTTTGAACAAGTTAAAGTCTTTGAAACAGCAAAAGATTTCTCGGCAATCAGAGTCCTACCTACCTTGTTAAAGCTTAACCCCGTTGACTCCTCTATCCATCTTTATTTCCAGGATTTAAAGAGCAACAAACTATTCAGTTGTTCATTAACTAAAGATTCACTTGTTCCAAATAATGACCTTGATTTTGCAAATACTGCTCCATATTATAGTTATTTTATTAAATCTTCCGATTCAATATTTGTGTATCACAACGAACCAGGTAAGTTAGAATTATTAAATAAATCGGGGACTATTATTAAGGAATATCCTGTTGATACTATGTATGTCCCTGTTGCTAATCCTCCATCCGGATTGGTTTGGGACCGAAACTCAATCCTAATGGGATATGCAAGCAAAACAAAGAGATTTCAATCAAATGAGGAAAGACATATTTATTATAATGAGGTTGAACCTTTAATACGACTTTCGATAAGTGATACCATTCTATCCTACCAATTGATTGGTAAATTTCCTGTAAGTTATGCAAAGAACGGTGATTCGTTCTATGGTGTAATGCCATCAGTATGTTGCGGCAAGGACAATGATATTTGTCTGTCTTACGAAGCCGACAACAATTTGTATTTGTATCACGATACTACATTGATCCTAACTAAACCAGTTAAAAGCCTATACATTGATAAATTTAATCCCTATCCTGACGAAAAACGATTTGATATGCTGTTTTTGCAAGACTATTTAATCGGGGAACCCAAGTATAAAAAAATAGTGTACGACCCATACGATTCATTATACTACCGAATTGTGAAACACAGGGCAAAAAAAACAAAAGAAGGCAAAATGCGAAGTTCATATTCGGTAATTATTTTAGACTCCAACTTAACAGTATTGGACGAAATTAAGTTGGGTGCTGATTTATTTCCCGAAGTGTTTATCCCGACACCTTTTGGTATTTTGATGGAAAAAGAAAGTGCCATGCAGCCGGGAAATGCTGTGTTAACTTTACAAAAACTCATGAGAAATGATAAATAAATACTTCCTGTTTTCAACTTTGTTAATGCTAATTTTCCTTTCGTGTAGCAATAAATTTGCTAATGAAACAAATAGTCTTAAGAATTATTTGAGTGATACGTTTCATGAAAAAATTCCAGATGCTGAACATACTTATTTGCTAATTGCTACTTTTCGATGTTCAGGATGTGTTGAGAATGCATTACAGAAGATATCTGATAAGATTAGAATTGACCCAAATAGTAATATTACAATATTATCTTATGACGTTTCATTGATTCCAGACACACTAAAAGCTAAGGTAAAAGTATTGTTGGATACGGAAACCATGTATGAAAACATTGGTATCCCAATCGCAAATATTGCTTTAATAAAAACAAGTAACGGCAAAATTGACAAAATTGAAATGATTAACCTGGACAATGCAGATGAAATAATTAATGAAGAATTTTGATAATACCTCTTGGTTTGGCAATACAAGAAAGCTCCATGTTATCTTATTGATATTCAAGTTGTTTTATAAAAAACCCTGATTTATTTATTCGCTTCCTTTTTGTTACTTTTGTTCCGGATTTAAAATCTTTTAATGAGTAACCAAAGTTCAAATAAAGCCATTATTTTCGCCCTGGCAGGAAACCTGCTTATAGCCATCATCAAGTACATTGTAGCTTTTATCACAGGCAGCGCTGCTATGCTGGCCGAGTCGATACATTCCACAGCTGATAGTTTTAACCAGGTTTTACTACTGGTTGGTCATAAAAGAGCCAAAAAAGCAGCCAACGAAATGCACAGTTTCGGGTATGCTAATGAGGTATTTTTCTGGTCGCTGATGGTAGCGGTTTTATTGTTTTTTGTTGGTGCATTGTTTTCTATTTATGAAGGCATTCACAAAGTTATGCATCCCGAAGAACTTACCAGCGTTTACTGGATTTTTGCTGTGCTTATCACTTCAATTGCAATTGAAGCCAAATCGTTTCAGGTAGCCTATTCCGAGTTCAGAAAAACCACAAAACTACCTTTTTTAAAGGCTGTGCGAGCTTCGACAAATGTAAGCCTGGTGGTTGTAGTACTCGAAGATTCAGCTGCTATGGCCGGACTTGTAATTGTGCTTATTTCCACCACGCTGGCATGGTTAGTTCATCCGGTTTTTGATGCCATCGGTAGTATAACAGTGGGTATTTTACTCCTTGCTGTTTCGATATTGCTGATAGCTGAAGTTAAAAACCTGATTGTTGGCGAGAGCCTGCCACGCGAAAGCAGACAAGCGATACGTAATTTAGTGCATAAATTCAAACAAATCAGGCATATAAACCGTTTGCAGTCTATGGTTATGGGCGACAGCAAATACCTGGTTTTACTATCTGTTGACATAAACGATGAAATGAAAAGCTCAGCGGCAGAGGATATGATTGAACAGATAAAACTTGCTTTGAAAAAAGAAGTTCCATCAATAGGAACACTGTATATCGAAATTAAAGATTCTGTCAGAAACCAGGAAGTCTGAGTCTTAGTCTGTTTTCGAAGGGGTGAAGGGGAGACAAGGCGAAGGGCGAAATGGCGAGGGTCGAAATGGAGAGGGGCGACTGGGAGAGGGGCGACTGGGAGCGGGGTTGATGGGGCGAAGAGCAACATTGTACATAGGGTGTCTGGTCCGACTTTTATTTAAATCAATTAACTGCAATGAATTGGCACATTTAATAATCTCATAATTTATGAAAACAAAAATCGTTGCTACTGTTGGTCCGGCTTGTTCGAGCCGCGAAATGTTATTTAAACTGATAAAAGCCGGTGTTGATGTATTCAGGCTGAACTTTTCGCATGGCGATTATACTGACCATTTAGCTGTAATTGAAAATGTGCGCTCAATTAATGAGGAATTAGGATCGCATGTTGCATTGCTGGGTGATTTACAAGGTCCAAAAATCCGTATTGGAGCTTTTGAAAACAAAGAAGCTATGATGCCTGATGGACACGAACTTATATTTACTACCCACGAATCACTTTGTACTGCCAACAGCCTATATATTACCTATAAAGATTTTGCGCGCGATGTGAAGGCCGGCGAAGATTTGCTTCTCGACGATGGCAAATTGCTTTTCAGGGTTATTGAAACCAATGGCGTGGATACCGTAAAAGCGAAAGTGATACATGGTGGAATTTTGTCAGGTAAAAAAGGGGTAAATCTACCGAATACTGCTGTTTCGCTGCCTTCGCTTACCGAAAAAGACAAACGCGACCTTGCATTTATCCTTGAGCATAAACTAAACTGGATCGCGTTGTCGTTTGTGCGCAAAGCTGAAGATATCCGGTATCTGAAATCAACCATCGCCGGGTTGGGTATTACCGAAAATATCCCTGGTATAATTGCAAAAATGGAAAAACCTGATGCTGTGAAAAATATGGATGAAATTATTGCCGAAGCAGACGGTATTATGGTAGCCCGTGGCGATCTTGGAGTCGAACTTCCGCTCGAACAGGTACCCTTGGTTCAAAAAAAGCTGATCCGTAAATGCAACCTCGAATCAAAACCGATTATTGTTGCTACTCAAATGATGGAAGGAATGATAACACACATCAGACCAACACGTGCTGAGGTAAATGATGTAGCCAATTCAGTACTTGATGGTGCAGATGCAGTGATGCTGAGTGGCGAAACTTCAATTGGCCTGTATCCTGTTGAAGTTGTTGAAACCATGCAGAAAATTATCTGGGAAGTGGAGCAAACTGAAGATATCTACAATAAACCTCACATTGCCAATTTTGCCGATAAAATAAGAGTGATTTCGGATTCGGTGCTTTCAGCAGCCTGCAACCTTGCTGTTGAATCGAATGCAAACGCTATAATTGCAATGAGCATTACCGGGTATTCGGCGCAGCGTATCAGCAGTCAGCGGCCCAGGCAGAATATTTACATCTTTACCGGAAACCATTTTTTATTGTGTAAACTTAATCTGGTTTGGGGTATAAAAGGTTTTTATTTCGATAAAATAGTGTCATCAACCAGCAAAACTTTTAAAGCCATCACTGAACAACTTATTGCTGAAGGGCGCGTAAAAAAAGGCGATCTGCTGATTAAAGTTGCCAGTACACCTATTTATATTGCCGGACAAACGAATACTTTGAAACTGGAATATGCATAATTTTTTCCTTCCTGTCATCTTCTCCATTTTTTTCTAAAGTCTAAACCCTGAATCCGATCATCTGAACCAAATGGCCATTAAATTACGCATTGATCCCACTTTTGAGCCTGCTGATGCATTTATTGGTATTGCTACAAATATGCAGGTTACCCAGATGGTGCATTTCATCAACAGCAAAACCTCGCTCAACCTGATTCGAGAGGACGATCTGCCTGTTTATTCCGAAAAAACGGACAGTATTCAAACTTATAAGTTTTTTCACTGTGTGGATGAAGATTTCAGGAGCACATTTTCTCTGCTGAGCAACAACAACAACGAAGGTCTTTATCTTTTACCCGCACAGAAACAATTCGGTTATTTCCTTGTAATCTATGGGGCCATTCCTGCTGATAAGATAAAACAACTTGCAGCTCATATTAAATCAATAAGCGGAGTTCAGCTGGCTGCCGGTATCAATCAGGAACCGGGTAAAATTTTTGGTCCTATCCTGCAGGATCTTGAATTACATATAACTGATTTGAAACGGGTTAAAGCGGAAAACGAAAAACGATTTATGCCTCCAGCCGAAGAACAATGAAAGGGAAAATACTTGTAGCTATACAATTTGCCTGTCTCATCCTTTTGGCGCTGGCAACAAACTGGCTTGCCCTCGCCTGGTGGATTTTTATTCTGCTGTTAATTTCGGGTTTCCTTGCTTTCTGGGCTATGTTTGTAATGAAGATTGGCAACTTCAATGTGGTTCCTACTCCTGTTGAAAATGGCATAATGATTACCCGTGGGCCATATCGATTGATCCGGCACCCGATGTACACTTCAATTTTTATATTTGCATTTGCATTGCTGGCCGGACAGTTCGATTATATAAAGCTTATCATAAGCCTGGCGCTCGTTGCAGGACTTGTTACAAAAATGCTTCACGAAGAAACTTTGTTGCGCAATCACCACCCCGGCTACGAAGCGTATATGGCTAAAACAAAAAGGGTTATACCGTTTGTGTGGTAGAAATCAGGC
>JBBSDC010000165.1:0-8626 GCA_038249705.1 Bacteroidales bacterium
CGGACATTTAAATTATGGAGCAGGTATTTTACTCAATCGTTTTGATGAAACACCCGTTTTTGGACTGCCCTATAATCCTGAATACTATGCCGACTATTTTAAAGAGCTGCATCCCCGTAAAATGTTTACATTTCGGTTTAGCCTTGACACCTATGCAAACTGGGCCCATTCCTATTCGGCGGAACGGGAATTGAAAGGACTAAGCGTTCGCTTTATGGATAAAAGTAAAATAGAATCTGAAAGCGAAATCTATACCCAGCTTAACAATCAGGCATTTACAAAGCATCCCTATTGGGCTAATCGGGATAAAGAAGAAGATTTGGAGCTATTTAAACCGTTTCGCTTTTTGCTGGAGAATGAGAATCTGATTTTTGCAGAAGTAAATGGAAAACCTGTTGGATTCTTCTTATGGTATCCCGATTTTAATATGTTGGTTCCGTCTCAGCGGCATTTAAATGTTTTTGATGTTGTAAAATATCGTCTGGGAAAAACCATTGATACAATTCGCTTTACTGAAATAGGAATTATTCCTGAATATCAAGGCAGTACTGTGGCTTTGGCTTTAATAAGTAAAGCGTTGCCTGTGCTTATAAAAAAAGGATACAAATATTGTGAGGGTGGATTTATTTTTGAGGAAAATCAGTCTTCTATGGCGTTTGTACAACGTATATTGACTCGTTGCTTTGGCTCAAAACCGGAAGTTTACAGGCAGTTTGCAGTTTTTGAAACTACCTTGAAATGATAAGCTTTAAATGCATATCAACAGCCGAAGATCTACCCTATCAATGGGATGAGCTTGCGCAATGTTATTTTCAACAAACAGAATTTTTGTTGCACATCCAGAAATTTAATTCCTGCAAGCAACGATACTATTTGTGTTATGATGATGAGATGCTCGTTTCATGTGCTATCGTTTACACTTTGCAGATTGACATGCTCACATTTGTTAAGGTAAAAAGTCCCCTTAAAATGCACATTGTCGGTGTGCCTTGTTCTGTATCAAGTTCTGGAATTTTTGGCAATAAGGACGCGGTTGTACTTTTAAAGGAACATATTTACCAAAAGGAAAAAGGCTTTATGCTTTCTTTAAATCTGGAAGATAAACCAGAGTCCAAGGCTTTTGCTTCAGGCAACACACTCCCAACCATCAAATTAACCAATCGCTTTAAAAACTGGGATGAATATATCTCATCGTTACGCTCAGGTTACAGACGAAGGTTGATTCAAGCATACAAAAAAAACGAAGATTTATATTTCAGCAAACTAAACTGCGCTGAATTTAATCGCGAAATGCATCAACAATACTTAAATGTGTATAAGCGAAGCAGTGGTAAGTTGGAGAAATTAACCCTCGATTTTTTTAAAAACCTGCCCCCCGCATTTAAGCTGACCGTGTGCCTGAAAAAGGATAAGATTATTGGATGGAATATAGGCCTGGAGGATAAAGGCATATATTACTTCTTTTTAGGTGGAGTCGATTATTCGCAAAATAAAACAGACAATACCTATTTTCAACTGCTTATGCATGTAGTTAAAGATGGAATTGAAAGTAAGGTTCAAACCATTGAATTGGGACAGACCGCTGAAATACCCAAAATGCGTATGGGAGGCGTGCCTCAGCTCCTTTATATGGAAGCTCACCATAATCTGAGAGTAATTAATTACATAATTAAAATCTTTAGCCCTATGCTTGAATACAAGCGGGTTTTTGAGAAAACAAATGCATTAAAGGAGGCGAATTCATGAAAATACTAATGGTGCGCCCTAAACCATCTCCGGAAACAATTGGTCTGCAACATTTAATGGTTGTGGAGCCGCTTGAATTGGAGATTTTAAGCGCTTTAAAACGCGAGAGTGATACGGTTGTAGTTATTGATATGATTCTGGAAAACAGAACTTTCGAATCTTTCATATTTGAACACAAGCCCGATGTGCTTTGTGTAACCGGATACATAACCAATGTTTCAACTGTTATTTCGTATTGTAAAATTGCTAAAAACAAATCGGGTAATATTATCACTATTGTAGGTGGTGTGCATTGTGAAGTATGTCCCGAAGATTTTAGTGACGATGCCGTTGATTTTAGGGTAGTTAGAAATGCAACAACCGTTTTTACTGCTTTACTGAATCATATAGAGCACAACACAGGCATACCTTCCGGCGTATTTCAAAATGGAGATTCGCTGGAAAATACGAAACTGCCTGAATTTGATTTTTATGTTCCATTTCCTGATAGAAGTACAGTTTCCAGATACCGCAACAAGTATTTTTATATTTTTCACAATAAGGTCGCGTTAATCAAAACCTCGTTTGGTTGTCCGTATACATGTTCCTTTTGTTTTTGCAGAATCATCACTTCAGGTAAATTTCATCAGAGGCCGGTTGCAGATGTGATTCAGGAACTGGAGCAAATCAAAGAGACCGAGATTTACATTGTTGATGATGATTTTTTAGCAGATGTGCGTTGGTTGAAATCATTTATTGACGAAATAAAACAGCGGAATATCACTAAGAATTATGTGGTTTATGGCCGTGCTGATTTTATTGCCGGTAACCCGGAATTGATGCATGAACTTGCAAAAATTGGATTGCGAACTGTAATTGTTGGTTTTGAAAGCTTTTCGGATAAAGAGCTTGATCAATATAATAAAAGGACGTCGGTTGAAATGTACAAACAGACGATGGCCGTGCTTCACCGTGAAAATATAGAAGTGTTTGCAACCATCATTATTCCACCCGACTGGGATAAAAGCGACTTCCAACACATGGTGAAATCATTAAAATCGCTGAAAATCCACTTCGTTAACTTGCAGCCTTTAACACCGCTTCCAAAAACAGGGGTAAGCTTTCCTGATAAAGACATTATCATTGACAAACATGATTATCCCAAATGGGATTTGGCGCATATTTCTGTTCGCCCCACTAAACTTTCAGTTCCTGAATTTTATCAGGAAATCTTGAATGCCTACAATGCCATCCTGTATAGTCCGCCTGTGCTTTGGAAATACATCACCACATACAGCCCTGTTATGCTATTTAAAATGTTGGTGGGTGGATACAGAGTTACAAAGCAGTATAAAGCAAAAATTAAAGAAGCGAAAAACCATGCCTAAGATTCTATTTATACAGCCAACTCAATATGCCGAAAACGGGAAACTCTGCAAACAAAGAAAAATTAATCTCCCCGGATTGGCTTTCCCATTGTTGGCTGCATACACGCCTGCGCATTGGGATGTTGAGCTGCTTATTGAAGTGGTAGATGAAATTGATTACGATGCAGAAGTCGATATTGTTGCGATTGGTAGCATGGGCCATGCCACTTTCAGAGGCATTGAAATTGCTGCTGAATATAAGAAACGAGGAAAAACAGTGGTAATGGGCGGGTATATGGCATCCATTGCATACAAAGAAGCGATGAAACATGTGGATTCAGTTGTGATTGGGGATGCTGAGATTTCATACCCAAAAATGTTGCAGGACTTCGAGAAAAATGGCACTGTCGAACGGCTGTACAACTATCCAATCAGCGAACTAAAAAACCTGCCCATTCCCCGCTACGAATTACTTACCAAAAAAAACATCGGATCAATGCTGCCGGTGCAGGCAGGTCGCGGTTGTACTTTTTCGTGTTCATTTTGCTCTATTGCCTGTTTATACGATGGAAAATACATGTTTCGCCCGGTCGATGAAGTAATTCGGGATATAATGGAAGTAAAGCGTTTAGGTTTCCGGCGGTTTTATTTGATCGATGACAATATTGTTTCAAATCCCAAATACCTGAAAGAACTTTGTGAGAAAATAAAGCCCTTAAAAATGAAGTGGGCAAGTCAATGCTCTATTCATTTGGCAAAAAATCCGGAACTGCTTAAAGTTGTAAGAGATTCTGGTTGCGACCTGATGAGCTTTGGAATTGAGAGCATTCAGCAAGATGCAATTAATAGTCTGGAAAAACCATGGTTAAAAGCCAGCGACCATGAGAGTAATATACGGATTCTGGCAAATTCGGGAATTGCAGTAAGCTCTGAAATGATAGTAGGAACCGATTTTGATACGGAAGAGTCGATTCGTGAAACCTATCGATTTATTTATCGAAATAAAATTCCGATTCCGCGTTTTTATATATTGACGCCAATTCCGGGCACCGCCTTACATAAGCAATTTTTGGAGGAAGGGCGAATGCTGACCGATGATCTCCGGCTTTTTGATGGAACCCGCTGCGTTCATATCCCTAAAATGATTGATCCTGAAAAACTTACTGAAATGTATTGGTGGTTAAATAATAAGGTGTTTTCATTGCGAAGTATTTTTCATCGAACTTTGTTTAACGCCAACCTTTGGAGAAACCCTGCTATGTTGGTGTTTGCACTGAGCATTAATTTCCATTACAGGCATTATGTGAAACGTAAAATCACACCCAATATTTTTTAACGATGGTTTACCAATATTGATACTATCTGCATATGAAAATTACTTTGGTAAAACCAGGCTTAGGCAGCGTTATAGACGGCTATAATATAAATGAAGGCAGCATGGAACCGCTGCAATTGGCTATTATTGCCGGACTTATACATAAGCCCGATGAAGTTATCATGTTCGACGACCGGCTTGAACAGATTCCTTTTGATACGCCTACTGATCTGGTTTGTATTACGGTTGAATCTTTTAATGCCCGAAGATCCTATGAAATATCCTCTGAATTTAGAAATCGCAATGTCAAAGTTATCTTGGGAGGTATGCATGTCTCTCTTTTACCCGATGAGGCTGTGCAATATGCAGATGCGATTGTAATTGGTGATGCAGAACCGGTTTGGGAAGAACTAATAAATGATGCCAGGGAAAATAAGTTAAAAAAGAGATATTCCGCCCCTCACGGGCTCCCTCAAAATGGAGTATTTCCTGATAGAGGCATTTTCAAAAACAAGAAATACCTTCCCGTTTCATTGATGCAATTTAGTCGGGGGTGCAATTATAACTGCACTTTTTGCTCTGTTTCAAAATTTTTCAACCACTCACATAAATGTAGAAAGATAGATGATGTTTTAGCTGAAATTGAAAAGGATAAACTTAAAACAATTCTTTTTGTCGACGACAACATGGTCTCTAATACTAAGGAACTTAAGGTATTTCTTAAAGAGCTTATTCCGCTTAAAGTGAAGTGGGCAAGTCAGTCGAGCATCGATATGGTAAATGACCGGGAGCTTCTAAAATTAATGGCTGACAGCGGTTGTGTTGGCAACTTAATTGGCTTTGAATCCATAAATATCAATACTCTAAAATGGTTCAATAAATCACCAAACATCCGCAATTTTAACTCTTACAAAAAAGTGTTGGAGATATTCAGAGATTATGGCTTTTTGACCTGGGCGAGTTTTATGATTGGTAACGATTTTGATACGATTGAGACCATTGAAAAAACCGTGGAATTTGCCATTAAAAATAAATTTACGTTAGCTTTCTTTCACATTCTCATGCCATATCCCGGAACTCAGGTTTACGAACAATTTAAAAAAGAAGATCGATTGCTGTACAATGGGGAGTGGTGGAATCATCCTGATTACAGATACAATCAGGCTACTTTCAAACCCAGATTAATGAGTGCAGAACAACTCAGCAATGCTGCTGTACAGGCTAATAAGGAGTTTTATAGCGTTTCATCTATCACTCAGCGTGCATTTGACCTTAAAACCAATATGCGAAGTCTGACGAATTTCATGGTGTATAGTCATCTCAATTATGTTTTGAGGACAACAAGTATTTAAAAAGTAATGAATGAGGCCTAAAATAGAGCGAAAATTTACAAATCAATTATTTTCCCCTTGTGCCTACTTGCTTTTACATCCCGACTGCTTTTTTTGGGAAAAGCTTTAGAAAACGGTGGACAAAAAGTATGATTGCGTTTTACAGGACTTTTCCATTATACTTTATGGTTAGTTTATTATTATCACCTTTAGTGGCGATATATTTATCCGGCATTTACGCATTTGGAAATTTGTTATACAATTTAAACCCTAAGGGTGATCAACCAGATTTTATTAAAAAAGTGTATGATAAAAATTTGTAGTATTTGATAATTTTTTTTAAAAATTGAAGCAAAGAGTTACAAGTTATAAAAATTATAGCGGTTACAGCTGTGCGAGAACAAAGCAAAAGGATATTAATTAAATAGGATCAGAAAATCTTATTAGCAGATAATGTTCAATCAAAAAAGCCAGTACTCTCTCAAGTCCTGGCTTTCTCAATGCAAACTCCCGGCTACTTAAAGCCTTCTTTATTAAATATCAATATTCGCGTATTTCGCGTTTTTCTCAATAAACTCGCGGCGTGGAGGTACTTCGTCGCCCATAAGCATACTGAAAACACGGTCGGCTTCCGATCCATTTTCAATAGTTACCTGGCGCAAAGTGCGGAATTGCGGATTCATGGTTGTCGACCAGAGTTGCTCGGCGTTCATTTCGCCCAAACCTTTGTAACGCTGAATATGTATGCCTTTATCGCTGCCATCCTTCGACCACTCCGATATGAGCTTTACACGTTCTTCTTCGTTCCAGCAATACCGCTCGGTGCTTCCTTTTTTAATGAGATACAAAGGAGGTGTTGCAATATAAATATAGCCGTTTTCGATCATCTCTTTCATATACCGGAAGAAGAAAGTAAGAATCAGCGTGGCAATGTGGCTTCCGTCCACATCGGCATCGGTCATAATAATAACCTTGTGATACCGTATTTTCGAAAGATTCAGTGCTTTTGAATCTTCCTCGGTACCAATGGAAACGCCCATGGCGGTGAACATATTCTTGATTTCCTCGCTGTCGAAAATGCGGTGTGGCATTGCTTTTTCAACGTTAAGAATTTTACCCCTAAGCGGGAGAATAGCCTGGAACTTACGGTCGCGGCCCTGTTTGGCGGTACCACCTGCAGAGTCGCCCTCAACAAGGTATATTTCGCAAAGTGATGGATCGCTTTCGGAGCAGTCGGCAAGTTTGCCTGGAAGTCCCGAGCCTGATAGCACATTTTTGCGTTGAACAAGCTCACGAGCTTTGCGGGCTGCATGACGGGCAGTAGCTGCAAGTATCACTTTGTTAACGATCATGCGGGCTTCGCGCGGATGCTCTTCGAGGTAGTAATTGAGCATTTCGGCTACCAGTTGATCAACGGCGCCCATTACTTCGTTATTACCCAGTTTGGTTTTGGTTTGTCCTTCGAACTGCGGCTCCATTACCTTACAGGAGATAACAGCAGTTAGTCCTTCGCGGAAGTCGTCGCCGGCAATATCGAACTTAATTTTATCAAGCATTCCCGACTTTTCGGCATACGATTTCAGCGTACGGGTAAGCGCGCGCCTGAAACCGGCAAGGTGTGTGCCGCCTTCGTGAGTATTGATGTTATTTACGTATGAATGGATATTTTCGGAAAACGAAGTGTTGTACATCATAGCCAGCTCAACCGGCACATCGTTTTTCTCACCTTCCATATAGATAGGATCGGGGATGAGTTTTTCGCGTGTTTCGTCGAGGTATCCGATAAAATCAACTAATCCTTGTGTTGAATAAAATACTTCTTTCATGAAGTTGCCATCATCGTCTTTCTCGCGTTCGTCGATAAGTGTAAGCTCAATACCTTTATTCAGAAAAGAAAGCTCACGCAGGCGGGCGGCAAGAATACTGATATCGTATGTTTCGGTAATGAAAATAGTATTATCAGGCTTAAAATGCACAGTAGTTCCGGTATAATCGCTTACACCTGCCTCGCGCACTGCATAAAGAGGTTTCCCCTTTGAGTATTCCTGTTCAAATATTTTTCCATCGCGGTAAACAGTAACTTTCAGCATGATGGAAAGTGCATTAACGCACGATACTCCAACGCCATGCAAACCTCCAGATACTTTATAGGAACCTTTATCAAATTTTCCGCCGGCATGTAATACTGTCATTACAACTTCCAGTGCCGATTTCTTTTCTTTTTCATGATAATCGGTAGGTATACCACGGCCGTTATCAGTTACTCTTACTGAATTGTCAGGAAGTACGGTTACAATGATCTGGTTGCAATACCCGGCCATTGCTTCGTCGATGGAGTTGTCAACTACTTCATAAACTAAGTGGTGCAGTCCTTTAACGCTAATATCGCCGATGTACATGGCAGGACGTTTGCGCACGGCTTCGAGTCCTTCGAGTACTTGAATGTTGTCAGCTGTATATGCGCCATTATTATTTCCGTTGCCATTTCCACTGGCATTCATGTTGTTTTCTAATTCGCTCATAATCAATTGGATGCAGTTATTTCTCTAATGCCTTGCAAAGGTAGGCATTTTAATCGAGATAAACAGGGAAAAGGAGAGTGGAAAAGGAAGAATTTATCAACAATTTTTGAAGTTTCAATATATTATAAAATGCACAAAATGAATAAATTACATTTTATTATTTTACTGTTTTCCGATACTTTTACTTTTTATAGTCCGGTTGTGCGGAATATGCTCAGAAATGCAGGATTACCATACTTAAAAAATTATGGCATACGAAACTTTAATAAGGAAATCGTTTTGCACGGGCGTATTCCGCAGTTCAGTAGTGTAATCGCTGAACATGAATTTTCCTTCGGAACCATCGGTAGTTCGTCCTTGCGACCA
>JBBSDC010000166.1:0-8625 GCA_038249705.1 Bacteroidales bacterium
AAATTGTTGGTTTACACGCTTGATTCGTCAGCAAAAGCAAGCCAATCATACAAAGCAATCATCACTTCGTACAAGAAAATCGGATTTGAGGAATTTGTAACACTGGATAGTGGAAAAACAAATTTCATTTTATACGGCAAAGAAAACAAAAACAAGGATGAAAACCAATTTGTAGGGGTGATGAAAAGTGAGGATGCGATGTATGCATTTTATTTGCGTGGCCGGATTGGATGGCAGAAAATTCCTGCTTTGATGCAAAGTTTTCAGGCGGATGGCATGATCAATATTTTTGACCTCAACAAACAGAAAAGTGGAAAACGTCCTCAAAATAAATAATCTTTCAAAGCGCTTTGGCCGAATACAGGCAGTTGACAAGCTGGACCTTACGGTTACGCAAGGCCAGGTTTTTGGCATACTCGGACCTAACGGGAGCGGCAAAACCACCACACTTGGCATGATACTGGAAGTAGTTGCTCCCGGCGGGGGCACATTCCAGTGGTTTAACACTATGAAAGCTGTTGAAGCCCGCAAAAAAATCGGTGCTATACTTGAAACTCCTAGTTTTTATCCGTACCTCACAGCAGTGCAAAACCTGCGCATCGCAGCCCACATCAAGCAATGCGGAACCGGAAGAATTGAAACCGTGTTGGAACTGGTTGGCCTGCTCGACAGGAAAGATGATAAATTTAAAACGTACAGCTTGGGGATGAAACAACGCCTTTCCATAGCTTCAGCTTTACTCTCCGACCCTCCTGTGCTGATTTTAGACGAACCCACCAACGGCCTCGACCCCCAGGGAATAGCTGAAGTGCGCGACCTGATTAAAGACATTGCCGCACAGGGTAAGACTATCATTATGGCCAGCCACTTGCTGGACGAAGTTCAGAAAGTGTGTACCCATTTTTGTGTTTTGAGAAAAGGAATCAAGATTCATGAAGGCAGTGTTGAAGATACTTTGGGCGAAATAAACCGCGTAGAAGTTGCCAGTCAGGATTTGGAAAAACTTGAAAAATGCCTGATTAGTTTCCCCGGGCTTGAGTCCGTTCAAAAAACTGGTAACAGTTTATTTGTTGCGTTGAAGCCGGATTTTACTTCAGCAGAAATAAATGATTTTTGTTTTAAACAAGGAATCGTTTTAAAGAAATTGGTCACCCAGACCAATTCACTGGAAAAAGAATTCCTTAAAATACTGAAAGAACATGATTAGGGCGCTAAAACTGGAATGGCTGAAGATCAGGAACTACCGCCTTTTCTGGATATTAATCGGGATGTACCTGTTGGCTTTGCTGGTGATTGCTTCGGGCGGCGGACTGTTTTTGGCATGGCTGAAAAGGGAGGGCATGGATTTCAACGGAATTGACCCGACTATTTTACCCATCTACGATTTCCCTGATATCTGGCAAAATATAGCTTATCTCGGCTCGTTTAATAAAATTCTGCTCGCGTTTATTGTTATTATTTCTGTTAACAATGATGTGGTTTACAACACCATGCGCCAAAACGTTATTGACGGCATCAGCAAAAAAGAATTCCTGTTGAGCAAAATGTCATTTATCGTGGCCATGGCGGTCATAAGCACGCTGTTTCTTTTTATTGCCGGGCTTGTAAACGGATCCATTTATTCGCATGTATGGGGTGCTGAATATATTTTCGATAAAACGGAATTTCTGGCAGCTTATTTTTATGATATTCTGGTTTACTGTACGCTGGCTTTCCTGTTGTCGCTTATTATCAAGAAGGCCGGATTCATTATTATCGCGCTGTTTTTGTACACCATTATGTTTGAGCCGATTGCTACTGCCATTTTTCAGAATGCACCTTATTTCAAGGACGGTATTATGCCGGAAATTGTTCAGTATTTACCAATAAAATCATTGAATAACCTTATTCCTTTCCCTTTCAGCCGGTATGTTTTTATGGAAATTGATGATTTTGTGCCGCTTAAAGCAATAATCAGCAGCACGGTATGGTTCGCTGTTTACCTTTTTTCAATCGTTTTTATTTTGAACAAAAGGGATCTGAAATAAAATCAAACAAGAGTGTATTTTTCATTATTTGGGCAAGCCATTCATTCGGTCAGGAAGGTTCAAAAGGATGAATGGGCTGATGAAGTGAACAAAGGATTCGATTTCAATATTTCAATGTTTATCGAGTTAGAATATGAATGTACCAAAAGGCAATTAACTGCTACTTAATGATGGAGCTGCTAAAAGACATTGGGATTGCCGGATTTCTGTTCTTTCTGATAAAAGGAATGCTATGGATAATTTTGTTCGTACTGGTGTATTTTGGTTGGGTCGACAGAGAAAAAGTCAGAAATATAAAGACAAAAATGAGTTTTTGGAAAAGGAAATAATGCAATCAGGAATTGGCTCAATAACGAGCTGCTTGATAGGTCAGAGCTAAGAAATATCTTCCTGCTTGCTCGTTTGGCAACACCAAACTGTTACTAATCAAAACTAATACTCCTTTTTTTCTATAAAAGTACTACTCCGGGGAAATCTCCTTCATGCCTGCGGGTGATTTCGCTACAGGTTGTATGATAAAGCAGTATCAGTAAAGATTTTTATTCATCATTTTCCGTTTCACTCTCGTGTTCAGGCGGCACTGTTTTTTTGTCTTCTTCAATTAATTTTTTCATTAACGCTTTCCTGTCTTTCATATTTCGATTTATTAAAAAAGCTACAAAGGCCAGCACAGCTATAATTACAGGTATTATTATGAACCAGTTGAGTTCCATATTCAATCATTTTTGTGTTAAACAATCCGCCTTCCAATTTCCAGCTTACATCAAGCTACATTATGATATAAATCAAGGATAAAAGTAATATTTATTTCAGCTACTTACAACTTAAATTATTTTTGAAGATTGAGCAAATAGCATATTTCACCCACTTGCCTATGAATTTTATACCCGATTCCTGCAATACTTTCGCAAGATGCTGCATAATACGCATTAATCCCTTATTCAATAGCTGTGAAATATACTTCGCTTACATTTGGCAGACCAACATAAAATCCCATTTGTAGAGTTACTTTCGGCTGAGGCGATTCCACTGTATTTCCAGTTGCCAGCCAATACGGCAATTTCATCGCACCACTAAACAACTGAACATTTTTATTTCCTATCGGTTATTTGTTACTATTGAGATGCAAAATTGCATCCTCTGAAATAGAGATTGGGTATCCATCCCTGAAAAGTGTCGCTTGTATGCGGGAATAAATTCAAAAATTCTTTCTGTTGCTACCTGGCAAACTACGATTTTCTCTCATCTATTCCACTGCCTTTTTCCCAAATATTTTCTTGTTAATCTTTCCCGGCACTATATGGTAACATAGTAATAATTAGCAATATAGTATTCGCAACCATGAAAATTGAAAAAATCAGAATTACCGGATTTGACCAGACAATACAGGTTGCAGCAGCAGCTTCGGATGCAATGATGCAAATGCGCGGATCGTACCTCGTAGGCCAAACTACCAGAGGCGAAACCCAAAGCCACGAGATAGAGCTAAAAGATGATGATATTATTGAAATGGTTTTTGAGGATGGAACCACATGGTTTTCAAGTCCTTATACCCTGGAGGAAATATTTCCTGAAGCCACGGTTCCTTTATCACGGGGCATAATCAGCTCATTCGAAATACCACAGGAAATAGGCGTTGAAAGTGCTGAGCGTGGCATTTTTAATAAAGTGACGCTGAAAGTTTTCAATATTTTCGCTAAAAAGACAATAGAATTAAATATCGAACAACTTGCCGCCAAGCTTGAAGATAAACAACTTAACGGTAAAATTGGCCTTTTCAAACTAAATCCTAATTTTCAGCTTAACGATTTCATTGCGGAAGCTGGCAGTAAGCCTTTCTGCCTCTTTATTCATGGAACAGCATCATCCATCGAAGGTTCCTTTGGTGAAGCCCGTGATACAGCGTTGATGAAATTCATTCAAAATACATATGGCGACAGTGTACTGGCTTTCCAACACCGTACATTAACCGAAAGTCCGTTACAAAATGCTAAGCAACTGGTGAAAGCATTGCCTCAAAATTGTGTCCTGCACCTTATCACTTCTTCACGAGGAGGATTGGTGGGAGAGCTTTTGTCGAGGTTTTGCAACGAAAACGAGAACATGCGTGGTTTCACCGAAACAGAACTTGCAATCCTGAAAAAAGAATATCCTGAAAAATATTACGAATCAATTGAGAAACTTACCCGCGAGATAAAAGAAGATCTCAAAAACAAACGTATTATAATTGAAAAATTTATACGTATTGCATGTCCGGCCGGAGGAACCACCCTTGCTTCAAAACGCCTCGACAATTTTTTCAATATCACTTTCAACCTTATAGGTTTAGGAACAGGATTAACACTTAACCCGGTGTATTCCGCCTTTAAAAATCTGATAGCTGCTGTTATCGATAGTAAAAACAAAGCAGGTGTATTGCCCGGTTTGGAAGTTCAGAGTCCTGATTCTCCTTTTATCAGAGTGCTCAATAGTGTTGCTGACCCCAGCAACCCAACTGCTACTATGCAAATCAATAATTCGTTGGTAGTAATTGCGGGCAACTCAAAGCCTGAGTTAAAAATAAGTGCTTTACTGATTATTGCAAGTAAACTCTTTTTCCAACGCGAGAACGACCTTGTTGTTGATACTCAATCAATGCGGCTGGGCACACGCAGGACAGGCAAAGTACAGCAATTCTTTTACCAGGATACGGATATCAACCATTTCAGGTATTTCGCAAACAGAACTACCAACAATGCAATATTACTGGCATTGGAAACGAAATGGGGCGACAAGCTTCCTGGATTTACCGAAGAGCAACTCAGCATTTCGGTATTAGCCGAAAGAAATGCTGTTTTAAAACTCGATGGAGGTCAGGTTTTCAGGAATTATATTTCCGGATCCAGACCAATTGTGGTTCTTTTGCCCGGCATCATGGGTTCAAACCTATCGTTAGATAACACCTTGCTTTGGATAAACTACTGGAAGTTTATCACCGGTGGATTAAGATACCTGCAGGAAAAAAATGTTGAGGCTACTTCGCTGGTATCCACATCATATAAATTACTGGTTGAGTATCTTGAAGAATCCTATGATGTTGTCACTTTCCCATTCGACTGGCGCTTGTCACTTGTTGAAGCTGCCGATAAACTTGATGCAAAACTTCAGGAATTGATGCATCTCCGGCAACCTATTAAAATCATCGGGCATTCGATGGGTGGAGTGCTTGTAAGAGATTTCATGGTAACACACCGTGATACATGGACAAAACTCAATAATTCGAATGGGTTCAGGTTGATATTCCTTGGATCTCCTTTAGGCGGATCATTCCGTATAGCGGCAGTATTGTTTGGTATGGATGGAATAATAACCAAGCTCAGTAAAATTGACCAGAAACACTCGAAGCAGGAACTGGTTGAAATATTTGCAGGTTTCAAAGGTATTTTAAGTCTTCTGCCTTTCTCAACCGGAGAAAACAACGATTTCTCAAGCACTGAGACCTGGCAGTATATGAAAAAAGGATTAGATGAATCATCATGGCCTTTACCTTCCAATACAGATTTGCAATGGTTTGCCGAATACAGGGATCTCATGATGACCGGCATACAGGACGACGATTATTTAAATGCAGTGTATATTGCCGGCAAGGACAAATCAACCCCTTGCGGTTATCGCATTGATACAAAAGGCAATGAATCGGAGTTGGTGTTTTTAAGCACTGCAGAAGGTGATCAGAGTGTTACCTGGGAAACTGGTATTCCGGCAAAAATGATCGGAAACAACTCCGTGTATTATGTTGATGTTACCCATGGTTCACTCGCCAATGAACCTGATATGTTCAAGGGAATAGGGGAAATACTTACTGCCGGATCGACTAATTTATTCAGAAAAAAACGACCTTCGGTAAGAGGTATAGAAAAACTTTTCAGGTCGCCTGAATACCGCGATTTCGACCTTTCACTATCCGGAATTGAAAATACTCTCCTTGGACTGGGCGCTAAAACAACACTTCTTGTGAGTGAACCACCTATAAAAGTTTCTATAAGCCAGGGAGACCTTTTCTACTCCAGATACCCTATTATGGCAGGGCACTTTGAGGATGATGGTATTCTTTATGCCGAAAAAACCATAGATGAATACCTCAATGGGCAACTCAGAAATCACCATCAGCTCGGAATTTACCCGGGAGAAATCGGGAGTAGCGATGTATTTCTATCAGAAAACACTTCATTCAGAGGTGCAATCATTATCGGATTAGGCTCCCCTGGGAAACTCACGGCATCAGAGTTAATTAAATCAATAGAACAAGGAGTTGCTAATTACCTTTTACATCTGGGCGATTCAATCAAGGAAGGTGACCCCAATGATGGAGTGATGGCAGTACCTGGAATTTCGTCATTAATTATTGGATGCGGTTATGCGGGATTATCTATAGAGGATTCCATCAAAGCAATAATACAAGGTGTTCAAAATGCGAATGTAAAAGTCAGGAATCTGAAGCTGGAGAAAACTCAGGCTATTGAACAGATTGAGTTTGTTGAACTTTATGAAGATAAAGCGGTGAGTTGCCTGTACTCAATCAGCAGGATTGAAAAGGAAGAAACACGCTCATTCCGGATTTGTAAAGAAAGACCCGGAATTAAAATGTTACTGGGTTCAAAGCGCAGGATATCGGCAGTGAGCTCAGAGGGATGGTGGAACCGTATTACGGTAACTCGGGAAATAGAGGATAACTCAACAAAGAGCCTGAAATTCAATGCTTCAACAAATGGTTCGAGAGCAGAAGAAAAAGAACTGCTTACTACTCCGGCATTGATGGAAGGTATTATTGAAGAAATATCCACAAATAACCAATGGAGTCCTGAACGGGCCAAAACGATTTTTGAACTGCTTATTCCTAACGACTTTAAAGAACAGCTCAAAAGACATGGAAATGTAAACTGGATTCTGGATGAATACACTGCTTCCTATCCATGGGAATTGTTGCAGGATGGAATAGCAGATACAAAACCTATTTGTATTTCTGCCGGAATGATTCGCCAGTTAAGCACAAGGAATTATCGCACAAATATAAAGGCAGTGCCTAAAAATACTGCTCTCATAATTGCGGATCCCGACCTTAAAGGTTTTGTAAATCAATTACCGGGAGCATTAAAAGAAGGCCAGTTGGTAACGGATCTTTTAACAGCAAATGGCATGGAAATAACTACCAGCTTTAAAGGCAATCATCCGGAGATTATCGAAAAGCTATTCCGCGACGACTATAAAATCATACATTTATCAGGACACGGAATCTATAATGAGGATATTTCAAAAGGGTCAGGTATGGTAATTGGCAAAAACCTATACCTCTCAACCCGCGAGATTAATCAAATGAGCAGCGTTCCTGAACTTGTTTTTGTAAACTGCTGTCACCTGGGTAAAACAGATGGAGTAGCCGAACAATTCTACCACCAACGCTATAAACTTGCGGCAAACATCGGAACTCAATTAATCGAAAACGGGGTCAAGTGTGTTATAGCTGCAGGCTGGGCTGTAAATGATGATGCAGCACTTGAATTTGCCAGAGTTTTTTACGACCGTATGCTCAATGGTTCTAATTTCGGCGAATCGGTAATGGAAGCTCGCAAAACAGTATATGATAAATTCGGCCACACCAATACATGGGGCGCTTACCAGTGTTACGGAGATCCTTTCTACAAATTTGAGCACCTCCCAGGCTCAAACAAAAGTGAAGAAAAAACCTACCTCATTGCTCAGGAGGCAGAAGTTGACCTTATGAATTTACTGCAGGATATCGAAATTGGTAAATTTTCAACAAGCGAATACCTGAAGATACTGACTGTTATTCTTACAGCCATTGAAAAAGCAGAAATCAGAAACTGTATTATCACTGAAAAGGAAGCGCTTATATACCAGGAACTTGGCGAATATGATCTGGCTTGCGTAAAGTATAGTGGATTATTAAGTATGGAAGACGCAACATTCTCTTTCTCAGTTGCCGAAAAATACTGTCATGTTCGCATAAAGCAAATAATACAGGAACATAGAAAAGACCCGAAAAAACGGAATGAATACATGAAAAGGATCAAAGAAGTAATTGAAGACCTTCAGATTCTGATCAATTTAAGTCCTACATCCGAAAGGCTTAATATGTTGGGGAATACATATAAGAGCCTGGCATTCCTTTCGAATAAATCTGGCAAATCCAAAGCAAACTTCAAGGCTGCAGCAGCTTATCACAAGGCCTATACCAATTTCAACAACTGGTATTCGTTAGCTAACTGGCTTGCACTCGAAAGCACACTGGTAAGGTCAGGATTTCGCACATGGAACTCCGACAGAAATGAGAACAATGATCCAATAGGCTACACCTTACCCTCAAAAGTTGATGCTGTTAACTTACTCGATAATACAAAAACAGCATTGATGAAAAATCCGGAACAAATGAGTTACTGGGATATGCTGGCTTGCCTGAATATACGTGTTTGCAAATTTATTCTCCTGTTTACCGGCACGGGAACTCAAACCGATGTGGAAAATATACTTCAGGAAATAAGCACGCTATGGAAGCTGGCCGGTTCAAAAGGAAAACGCTTTGCCGAAATCGAGCATTTGG
>JBBSDC010000167.1:0-8582 GCA_038249705.1 Bacteroidales bacterium
GGGCATTTCAAGCCATGCAGAAATGAGTCAACTACCCAAAGCCAGGCTAATCTAAAAAAGCATCATGGCGAATGGCTTGCGTGGCGTGGCAAAAACCTGACGTAGAAAAGCAATCCTGTTTTGTAAAGCCTTGAATTTTTGTTACTTTTTATTCAAGCAAAAAGTCAATCCGATATTAACAAAAAGAATCACATTTCTTTAAAATCTTATACATCAAAATTTGTTTCCAGCACATAATAATATTATTTAGCCTTTATAATACATCAGGGAAGGATATGAAAAGAAATCTTAATCCTTGTAGTTTATTTAATTCCGATGTTTTGAATCCTGATTTTACCAAAACTTGCTATTGGAGTTTTAATATACTATCTTTGGAATAGTTTAAATGATTACTTAACCCGTGCCACCTTACTTAAAAAAGTTGCTAAGTGTTAAATTTGCACTAAGTATCTTTCACCCATTTTTAACAAAAAAATGCAAATTAGTTAATTTAGAATAAATCTAAATAACAATCTATATATAATGTAATCAGATAGATGCTGGTAGATTGCTAAAAACAATAGTAGCCTAAAAAGAATAAAAAATTCTTTTTTTTTAATGAAGGAATAAAATAAACATTATCTTCGTGTTACAATTACACTAAAACCTCAATCAAATATGAAAAGAATTATGAAATTAAGCTGGGTAGTGTTACTTATGTTAACGGTAGCCTTTGTAAGTTCCTGTAAAGAGGATGACCCAGAACCAGACGTTATTGCTAGTTTTACTCTTAAAGTTGATGCTGCTGATTTTATGAAAGTTGCATTTACAAATGAGTCAAAAAACTTCAAATCATTATCCTGGAATTTCGGTGACAATTCTGCTGTTTCGGCAGATGAAAATCCATCGCACACTTATGCCGCAGTTGGAAAATACACCGTAACCCTTACCGCAACATCACCTGGTGGTGTAACCGATACCTATTCGGAAGAAGTTACTATTGCAGATCCTAATGCTGAGTTAACAAAATTAGTTGGCGAAGGCAATGCAGGTAAAACCTGGAAATTGTTGCGTGATGTAACCACCGGTGTTTTCCCTCTCGAAGTTGGTCCTGTTGACCATACTGCCATTTGGTGGGCTGTTGGAAATAATAACGACGAACTTGCTAATCGTCCATGTTTGTTTAATGACGAATGGACTTTTAATCGCGATGGTTCAATGGTATTTGATGCCAAAGGCGATTATTGGGCTGAAGGCGGTGTTTTCCTTCCTGAAAATATCTGCGCCAGCACAGCAGATCCTATGGTAAGCGCAACAGGAGAAGACCTTTCGGCCTGGGGCAACGGAACACACAAATTCCGTATGGATTTGGCTTCTAAAAAGATCACAGCCATTGGCAAAGGTGCGTTCATTGGTTTCCTCAAAGCAACAACCGATAATGAAGTAATGAAACTTACTCCGATGGTTCAGGATTCGGTTACTTATGATATTGTCAGCCTTTATGACGGTACTGTAGATACCCTGATCGTTCAGGTTCACTACAAATTTAATGTAGGTGATCCAGCTCCAGGCGGATACTGGAGATTTGTTCTTGTTCATTATGATAATCCTGGCGATGAGCCTAGTCTTCCCGGAAATAAACCAAACGCTGGTTTCACTATGACTTTAAACGGTCTTACTGCTACCTTTGCTAACACTACAGTTGGTGCTACTTCATACCTCTGGGATTTCGGCGATGGTCAAACCTCAGCCGAAATGAGTCCGGTTCATACCTATGCTGTTGGCGGACCTTATACTGTAAAACTCACTGCTACCAACTCAAACGGTGAAAGCGTAGCTACTCAGGCTGCTTTTGTTTCAGCTGACGTACTTACTGATGCAATGCTTCAAGGTGCAGCCTGGAGAGTTCGCGTTGAAGAACAATCCGTTTTTGTAGGACCTGGTATGGGCAATAGTGCCTGGTGGTCATTACCTAAAGCATTTATGACTAGTGGTTCCGGCGTCGATGACTGGACTTGCATTACTGACGATGAATTTACATTCGCAGCTGGCGGAGTTTATACATACAATACCAATGGATCAGCACGTAATGACGGTTATTATGGATCGCCTAACGGTTGCTGGTCAGATGCTGAATTAGCTGCCAGTACCAACGGTGCTTATTTCGGAAATGCTACTCATTCCTATACATTTACTCCTGCGGGGAAAAGAGGTGTAAAAGCAAGACCAATAATCACCCTTACCAACGGAAGCACTGATAGAGTGGCGTTCCTTGGCTTCTACAAAGGATATTATGGTGGCGAAAATAACGGAACAAATCCTCCTAATAATGGCTTAACTTTCAATCAATATGAAGTAATGGGTTATGCCAATACAGGTACAAAAGAATATTTGTTTGTTTCAGTTGACTTAACCGCTGATCACACTGGCGGATCAGCATGGTCAATCATACTTGAAAGATAGTACATTCTTTTTTATTACATTTTGGATCAAGAGTGAGCGGGTCAACAGCTCGCTCTTGATCCTTTTTATGTAGGTATGGATTTGCGTATCCACATTCAATTATATTTAAGCTGAGAAAAAAAAATCAGATGCAAATATTTTTTTTTGATTGAATTGTGAGTCCACCAAGCTGTTAAAAACCAAAAATCTTTTTACAATGAAAAATAAATACATTCTGCTTTTTTTAATCATGTTTGCCATTTCGGGGTATGCTCAGGAGAAGCAGATAACCGGAAAAGTTTCTGATATGGCCGGAATGGGAATTCCGGGTGTTACCGTTCTCGTACAGGGAACTCAAACAGGAACAGTTACCGACATAAATGGTACTTACACTCTAAATGTTTCAAAGGGAGTCCTTAGCTTTAGTTATATAGGATTTCAAACCCAGGACATTGAAATTGGAAATCAGTCGGTAATCAACGTTGTGCTTCAGGAGCAAATTCAAACACTCGATCAGGTGGTTGTTATAGGTTATGGAACACAGCTGAAAAAGGATCTTACCACAGCCGTAGCTGTAGTGGGTGAAAAGGAACTTAAGGATCGTCCTATTGTATCAGCTGCACAGGCTCTGCAAGGGAAAGCTGCTGGTGTACAGGTGGTTCAGACTTCAGGAAAACCTGGATCGGCATTGTCTATTCGCGTGCGTGGTGCTACCTCAGTTCTGGCCGGTAATGAACCCCTTTACGTGGTCGATGGTGTACCAACTACTGATATACAAGGGATTAGTGCTAATGATGTGGCTTCGATGAGTATTCTGAAAGATGCCTCTTCGGCTGCGATATACGGAGCTCGGGCTGCCAACGGTGTAGTGCTTATAACTACCAAACGCGGAGCCGATAATACTCCTTCTATTAGCTTTAATACCTATGCAGGTATATCAAAGTTGCGTAAATCAATTGACGTACTAAATACAAAGCAATACAGGGATTTGATGGACGAAATTATCCCCGGCGGTGTAAGCGCTTCGGCAACTGACTATACCGATTGGAGCGATAAAGTTTTTGGAACAGGTCAAACGCAGTCGTACCAGTTTTCAGTTTCGGGAGGCGACAGCAAATCAAAATATTTTATTTCGGGAGGATACTTGAGCGACGAGGGAATTATACAACCTGCCCGTTTCGATAGGTACACCCTGCGTATGAACCTCGATAACGAATTAAGATCATGGTTAAAAATAGGTACCAGCATTAATGTGATGAACCTCAATACTAAAGATACTCCCGATAATGCAAGTTCGGGCAGGGGAGGGGTTATTATGAGTGCGCTGAATACACCGCCTTTTTTGCATGTGTATAAAAATGAGAACAAACCCGATTTTGTGCTTACCGAAAAAACCCAATACGATCCTAATCCTTTTCAACCATCGTGGGAAAATCCGATTGCCTATATGGAAGGTCCAAACCAGGAGTCTATTGATAAGCAGTTGTTCGGTAATGTATATGCCGAAGCCAGGCTCATGAAAGGCTTATCCCTCAAATCGCGGGTTGGTATTGAAGTTAACAACCACCAATGGGATTATTACCTCGATCCATACCGCACCACTTATGGCCGTCAGCAAAACGGAGTAGGGCAAGCTGATAAATTTAACAGCAGCAGCTGGTTATTGGAAAACACACTGGATTATTCGCGCACTATCGATGATCATAAAATTACCGTAATGGCTGGTAATAGCGTGCAAAAATACAAAGGCTACGATTCTTACCTCTTTGGTAATGATTTTCCTGCGGATGTAAGCGTAACTACCTTAAATGCTGCTAATATTATTACTGGTAGCACAAATTACCAGGATTGGGCATTGGCCTCATTTTTTGGTCGCGCTACATACGATTATGCAAGTAAGTACTATCTCACCACTACTATGCGCTACGACGGATCGTCGAAACTTGCCAACAAATGGGGATATATGCCTTCATTTTCGGCCGGCTGGCGTATGTCATCGGAAAGTTTTATGCAGGGTATCGATTTTATTGATGACCTGAAAATTCGTGGAGGATGGGGTAAAAACGGAAATCAGGAAGGCATTCCTAATTATACACAGTACGGGCTTGTAAGCTATTACCGGCGAACACCTACCAATCCTTTATCAGGTCCGGCATCAAGCCAGGTAACCTTTGGTAATCCTGGTTTAAAGTGGGAAACCACAGCGCAAACAAATATAGGATTTGACCTTACCATGTTCCGTTCGAGGGTAACTGTTACATTTGATGCATATATCAAGCAAACCAGCGATGTGATTTTGAATGTACAGTGGCCTGCTACCACTAACCTCCCTACTATGCAAACCAATGCCGGCGAAATTGAAAATAAGGGGATTGAATTTAATATCAGTACCATCAACATGGAAGGTAAACTGAAATGGAGTTCAGACTTTAATATGTCCTTTAATAAGAATGAGGTTATTTCCTTAAAATATGTTGATGTAGCATATTATGGCAGGATATACAGCAACAACGAGGATGCAGTTCTGTTTAAAGTAGGAGTACCTCTTGGAACTTTCTACGGTTACATTACCGAAGGCGTTGACCCCGCAACAGGTGACATGATCTACAAAGATGTGAACGAAAATGGCATTTTCGATCCGGGCGACCGTACTATAATCGGCAATGCCCAGCCTAAATTCACCTATGGCTTTACCAACAATTTTAGCTACGGACGATTCGATTTGAATATATTTTTACAGGGAAGCCAGGGCAATGATATTTTTAACGCAACCCGTATCGACCTCGAAGGTATGTTCGACAGTAAAAATCAATCGACAGTGGTGTTGAATCGCTGGACACCTGATAATACCATTACTGATATACCTAAAGCTATTGGCGGTGGAAAAACTGATAATGTGCGCAACTCCGACCGTTTTGTGGAAGACGGTTCGTACCTCAGGTTGAAATCGCTTACTCTTTCGTATAAAGCACTCGAAAATAATGCGAAAGTGAAGGCTATTAAACGATTATCAGTATATGTAACCGGTCAAAACCTGCTTACTTTCACCAAATACACTGGATTCGATCCCGAAGTGAATGCCTATGGCAGCAGCGCTGTTGAATTAGGAATCGACTATGGGACATATCCGCAGGCACGGTCGGTTATAGTTGGTATAAATGTTGAATTCTAAAAAAAACGATGAAATGAAAAATATAACTAAAATTCTTTTTTCGGCACTTATATCTCTTTCGTTGTTTTCGTGCGAAAAGTTTCTTGATCTGAAACCTGTTTCGGATGGCATAGCCGTTGGAAATATAAGTTCCGACTCCGTACTCTATAAATCGGCAGGCGAGGCCGAAGCTGCTTTGGCCGGCGTTTACAGCGACTTCAGAAACGAGTATTTCGAACTCGATTATTTTGTTAACGGCGATGCTCAATCGGACGATGCCTATGCAGGAGCTGATAATCCGGCTAATTTCCAGATTGATGATTACAAAATTGTTTCAACCAACTCAAATGTTAGCCGCGATTGGGCATACCTTTATTCAACCATCGGGAAAGCAAATACTGTAATCAACAATGTAAATTCAGTTACCGATCCTGACCTTACTGCTGAGCGTAAGCTTGAAATTATCAGCGAAGCCTCCTTTATTCGGGCGTTTATGTATTTTCAGCTGGTACAGCTTTGGGGCGATGTTCCACTGCAATTAATTGAGGTGAAATCGATAAGCTCAGCCAACCTTGAGGAAATATACCCGATTCTGTTTCCTGCCAGGACTGCTGTCGGGGAGGTTTTTAAACAGATTATACTCGACCTGCAAACAGCCTTGCTGCATGTAAAATCATCTTCGACGGATAAAAGCTTCGTTACCAAAGGTGCTGTAAATGCTGTGCTTGCAAAGGTATATGCCACTCAGCCACCCCGCGACTGGACAAAAGTTCTTGGCTATTGCAATGATGTGATTGCAGGCGGATACAGCTTATTGCCCGAATACGATCAGCTGTGGGATAATGCACATGAGAATTCAGCAGAATCCATTTTCGAAATCAACTATGAAGGAACCGCTTCAAGTGGTAACTGGGGTGCCAGCATGTTCAGCGGAATGGAATGGAAAAAATTCAATATCCCGTCGAACGACCTGGTGGCAGTATTTGATGCCGAAAATGACATGGTCAGGAAAACATCTTCTATCCTATTTTTGGATGTAACCGGTAAATGGTCGGATGCAAACTGGCCACAGACGCAATATCCGTTTATTAACAAATACCGTATCATCACCTCTCCGAGTCCTCAGAACTATATTTTTCTGCGACTGGCCGATATACTTCTGTTAAAAGCCGAAGCTATGAACGAAACCGGCGATGTTTCAGGCGCAGCAACACTTGTTAACCAGGTGCGCATGCGTGTAAGCCTGCCCAATACTTCTGCCTCCGACCAGGCTGCCATGCGGCTTGCCATCGAAAAAGAGCGCAGGCTCGAACTTGCTTTCGAAGGCCACCGCTGGTTCGATTTGAAACGCAACGGCCGTGCCATCGAAGTAATTAACAATGTCAAAGGTGCAGGTGGAGCGAGTCTTGGATATAATCTTAATGAAAACAAATTATTGTGGCCAATTCCACAGGCTGAGCTGGATAAAAATACCAAACTGGTTCAAAACCCCGGTTATTAGCTTTAACGACGGTATGCACAGGATGCCGGAATGAAAATTCAGAATGAAACAACTCATTTGAATTGATTAAACGGGTAAATGTAATATCCGAAAATTAAACAAAGTATGGCTCTCTGTTCTTAATGAGAGCCATATTTTTTTTTGTTTTGGTCAAATGTATTCATAGTCTGAGTTTTCACAATTCATAAGTGATCTGTGGATCTGAACTTTCTAATGAATTTGTGATAAATAATTGTAAGTGTTAACATTGCACTAAGTACATTCGGTTTTTAATGCCTGATTTTCAGATATATTGTAATTTATATTTATGATAAATAAGGATGTATGTATCATGTTATGAGTAAGATAAATTTGAATCAGATATAATTAATTATTTATATTTAAATAATTATATTCATTTATTATTCATTAGAAACAATTTTATATTTATCTTCGTGTAAAATATACACCAACAATGGTTTATAATTTTATCTGGTGTAGCTGTTGATAATTTTAATTCGCTTATCTTTAAACCTCAATAAAACCTCAACCAAACCGAATTAATCAATCATGAAAAAAAACCTCTACAACTTTCCGCGGAGCAGCACTATGCGCAGTAAAATAGTGTTGCTAGCCTGTATCCTATGGTTAGGAGTTATCAGTTCAGCATTTGCGCAAAAAAACTTTGTGTATAGTGGCGTTGTCACTGATGTACAAGGTGAAACCATGCCCGGTGTAAGTATCGTGATAAAAGGTACTACCGAAGGCACATCAACCGATATTGACGGTAAATTCACATTAACAACTACCAAACCAACGGAAACACTGATTTTTTCGTTTGTCGGTCGTCTCAAGCAGGAAATACAAGCCGCTGCTGGCATTCCTTTAAAGATTGTGATGGAAGATGAAACTATTGGCCTCGAGGGAGTAGTAGTAGTAGGATACGGCGTACAAAAGAAGAGTGTTGTAACCGGCGCTATTTCTAGTGTTAAAGCCAAAGACCTCGAAAATGTGCAGATTACCCGTATTGAGCAGGCCTTGCAAGGACGGACTTCAGGTGTTACAATTACTTCAAGTTCAGGACAACCAGGTGCTGGATCAACTGTACGAATCAGGGGAACAACCTCAATTAATGATAGTGACCCTCTGTATGTAGTTGATGGAGTGCCAGTTGATAATGGTGGTATTGATTATCTGAACTCTTCCGATATCGAATCCATCGAAGTACTTAAAGATGCAGCTTCGGCGGCAATTTATGGAGCTCGTGCAGCCAGCGGCGTTATTTTAGTAACTACAAAAAAAGGCCGTTCAGGAACCATGCAGGTTAATTATAATGCATATTTCGGAACACAGGCTCCTGCTAAGAAACTCGATCTGCTGAATGCAACTGAGTATGCTCTGCTGCAGAATGAGTTAGCTACCAACGCTAACCAGCTAAAGCCGTTTAATGATCCTGAAACTTACGGCGAAGGAACCGACTGGCAAAGCACCATTTTTAATAACAATGCCGGTATTCAGAATCACGAATTA
>JBBSDC010000168.1:0-8571 GCA_038249705.1 Bacteroidales bacterium
GGGATTGAAAAAACATTCCTGCTTCTTACTTTAAGCATTTTGGTGGATAACACCTTTTTAACCCAATTTATTTTGGGGCGCAACGGACAAGCCAAATCTGATGTTTGTCATTTATAACCATACTATTGTTCATTATTTTTAGAAATCTACGGACAAACCCAGCAAATCAGCCTCACCAAAATCACGAATTGAGCGGGCTCAGGAATGAAATGAGCATTAACATAAAAAACTATGCAAAGAAATAGCTGCTTAGCCTTTTATCCGTTTTGAGGAATTTGTTATGAAAGCTTCCTTGACCCACCTAATGCAACTAATCCGAATTTATCGGCGAATGTATATCATGGCTTGAGCTTGTTTTTTATAATCAGCCGGACTCCGGAATATCACCTTTTGAACTGCAGATGTAGCTATCGGATAGAACCTAAATCAACTACAGGTACTGTATCCCAATTAATTGAGCTATCGGCAATATGCAGATTGGTAAATGCATAGTCGGTTATCCAGCGTTCGAGTTTTTGTTGCGAATTACTGAGACCGTAGTATGCCCTGAACCTGCGATATGGACCCAGGTCGCGCAACAGAGGTTGGTTGCGGTCGAAATCGCGGGGATGAAAATAGCTCATCACATAAGGAGATTTTTCAGTATAATGCCTGATCAGAGCATAAGGCCAAAACCTGAAATATCCGCCTCCTGTAATCACTGTGCGGATTCCGGCGAGACTTGTATAATTAACAGGGAATTCTTTTATGCTGATGCCATTGTGTTTAATAAGGCAGGGAAAATTGTGAGGGAACGATGGCATGCCGCCGTGTGCGCGTGTTGCCGGAAATATACTCGCATCAGTAGTTATTCCGGTTTCTGCCATTACATCAAACGCCCAAAGATTAGTCCGCTTAACTGAAAAACCAGGTGCACGGTATTTGTCAACTTTATAGCCAAGCTGATCTTCAAGAATACCTATATTCCGGAGGATATCCTGCCTGAATTCATCAGGCGTTTGTTGCCATATAAGCTGATGCCCGTATGAATGAAGTCCTATTTCGTGCCCGGCATCGGCTATTTCCTTTACTAAGCCTGGATTCTTTTTTGCAATCCAGCCGACAATAAAAAAAGTTGCTTTCTGATGGTGGTTTTCAAGGAACTCCAGGATATTTGATGTGTTTTGCCTCACACGTGGCTCAAAATTCTTCCATTGCATCTCATCTCTGGTGGATCGATGTTCGAGAAAATGAAACCAGTCTTCAATATCAAAGGTGAGTATGCGCATAGTTTATTGCAAGTCTGCGGCCAAAGGTATGTTTAAATTCTTATAGTTGTTATCACCAGCGGGGTGTTTTGCTTGTATCCGGCGAGGAATCAGGAAATCAGTATAAATCCATCACCCTGAAACGGGCAGTTGGTTTTTATTTTTCCACTCTGCGCGGATGATACAACTTAAAACGGATTTTCAGGCACAACAAGCCCTTTCTGTATCCCGGCTTAAGTGCCGTAAATTACAGATGTTAATCCAGGTACGATAACAACAAACGGGTTTTTATTTTCCCTTACTTACTATATGAGCTAAAAACAGAAATATCCCTAACATCAGGAAATTATAGGCCGGATAAAAATAATTGGACCACATGTGGTTCATAAAAATGCCACCGGAAAAAACGGCTATAATACCAAGGAGCATCATGATCATAGCCACTGCACCGAATAGCCATGCTGACAATTTGAGAAGGTTTTTCATAGATTTTTTGTTATTGATCCTGGATTGATTTAAGGAATCTTAGGTCGCTATACTGATATTTTATTAAAGTTTAATGCCTGTCCCCGGAAGCTGTTGTATCGGTAAGGTTATTACCCGGATAGTAACATAAAGAACCGGAATGACCATTTCTAATTCCGAAATTTTGGCTCCTGCTTCCATAGTACGGCAATACTTTGTAAATATAGAAAAAAAACAAAGTAGCTGCCTTGGAACTGAAAATATTTTAAGGTTGGTTTATGAATCTGGATGCTGATCAGGCTGAAACAGAGGAGTCGGCGGGTGTTTTCAGTGCGGCTTTCTCTCTTTTTCTGATCAGTAAATGTGGTATAGATACAAGGGTGAGAGCTATTACTACAAGTATAAGCAAAAGCTTTGTTTTTCCCACTCCCGAAAGCGAAAAGGCCAGAATGATAAAAAATATATTCACTGAGACAATGATAAGTGTTGATTTTAAATGGCTGAATCCTAATTGCAGCATCATATGATGGATATGGCGCTTATCGGCGCCGAAAGGACTTTTCCTATTGAGGATGCGGAGCGTGAAAACCCTTATTGTATCGAATATCGGAATTATAAGGATAGCGATAGAAATTACGGCGGTGGAAGGGGATATTTCGCTCCCCGGAATAAAAAACAACTTGTTGAACCGGATTGCCAGCGCCGTCATCAGAAACCCCAGCATAAGCGACCCCGTATCGCCCATAAAGAGTTTGTTTTTGGTGCCCCATACGTTATAATAGAAAAAGGGGAGTAGCGTGCCGATAATTATGGCACATAGTATAGCATATTCTTTTTCGCCGGCAAGGAAAAAGCTCAGTCCGAAGGCAAAAGAAGCTATCATTGAAATTCCTGATGCCAGCCCGTCAATTCCATCGATAAGGTTAAACGCATTGATAATGGCAACCCCCACAAAGACCGTGAGCAGTATACTGTTCAAATAGGTAATTTCATTTACACCCAGAAATCCCTGCATATTGGAAATACGCTGATCGCCAATAATACTCATGATTAGCATGGCTGTAATTTCGCCTGTCAGTTTTTTCTTCCAGCTAAGTCCAAGTAGGTCGTCTTTCATACCAATGAAAAAGAGAATGGTAACTCCGGCTATAATGCTTGGCAGTGCTGGCATATTGGTGTTTTGCTTCAAAAAGCTAAATCCGGAGATGTTAATTGTGGAAAGTGAAACCACCACGATAGTGGCAAACAGTGCGAGCCCTCCTATGGTAGGCACAATATTACAATGAGAAGTACGGTGATTTGGTGCAGATGTGAGTGATTTAGCTTTCGCTATCTGCACAATTATAGGGATGGAATAAGCGCTAAGCAATTCAGCCGCCATGAATGCCACAAATAGCCGGCTCTCAGGCTGCATGAATTCAATAAAAAAATCCTTTAAGGAAGTGAGTATAGTTGCAATCATAATAGTATTGTCTTGAATGCGGCAGAGGCAAAAAGTTCGCTTTTGCGCAGACAAACTTCATGTCAAAGGTATGCTTTTTAATGTTATTTGCTTTGAGCAAAATATAATTTCTTCAAAGAATGAAGCAGAAATGATGTTCGTTGTAATCGCAGTTCGCAACTTTTCCCTACTGTAGTTCCTTTATTTCCCCTTCCGGTACAATTGGGCAAGCTCAAAACAGATTTTTTTTTGTATGTTTGAACCCTTTATTCCATCTATGAAATCGTTTTTCCAATCCTTTTCAGCTTTTCTGAAGTCGAAGCAGGCACGCCCCTTTGTTGACGTTGCCTTATTTGTCATTATTACCTTTGCCGTACACAAATTGTGGTGGCAGTATTCATCGTATATCTATGGCATACCTGTTTTTATGAATATTTCGGGATGGCTTGCCTATAATGTTTACCTGGCTAGTGTATGGATCAACATGCATATTTTGGGTATGGATATTCATCTGGCAGAAGGTAATACCATGATTTTTTTGCGTAACAACTGTTCTATTTATATCAACGAAAGTTGTTCGGGATTTAAACAGATGTTTCAGATTCTTATCCTTTTTGTCCTCTTTCCTGGGCCCTGGAAACATAAACTCTGGTTTATCCCTGCAGCAATTATAAGTATGTTTTTTGTAAATGTGATCAGGGTGATCGGCCTGTCGTATGCCATGATATATATGCCGCAGCACTGGGATTTTATCCACCTCTGGATTATGCGCCCGTTTTATTACGTTGCGATATTTATTATGTGGGTGATATGGGTGGAGAAATTCCGGAATACACATAGTAAGGATGCTAGCATCTCATCTCTACCACTTAAATAATATGGCAACTTCATAATTATTTAAAAACGATACGTAATGACGCAATACTCGAAGCCCTGCTTAAATAATATGGCAGCGCCATTACTAACTCACTAACACTATACTGATAAATTTTTCAGCATCATGTCATATTCCATAGTACCGGTCGAGGGGATTGATGTTGTTCAGCTCCTTGAACTGGCTGGTGCTGACCGGTTTATTACCCATGCTCATAACCCCTGCCTTGTCGGTATCCTTAAACGAACCTTCGGGTGGGAAGGCAATACATTTGTTATTAAGCAAAATGATGTAACGGTAGGATTTATAACCTGCATGTGTATTAATGGCCGGCTGGTTTCGATGCCGCACTTTTCGTTTGGGGGGATTATGACTTCACTAACCGACCGCAAAGCAATGTATTCGGAGGTTCTTCCTTTGTTATACCACTATTATATGAATACCCGAACTGGTGATATTACTTTCCTAATGAGGGATCGTGATAAAATATCTGATTTTACGAATGATACAAAAGTTATTTCCTGGCTGGATATACACCATCGTAGTGTTGAAAATATTATTCCGGGGACTCAGATGTCCAAAGCAGGTAAAGCGATATCATCAGGTTTAAGTGTTGTAAACGGAGGAATGGAATTGCTACCTGATTTTTATTCAGTGTATTCGCGTAATATGCTCAGGCTGGGTTCGCCGGTATTGCCTAAGAAGTTATTTGCAAATATTCTTGACGGTTATACGGATGGGAATGCCCGTATTTTTTGTGTCTATAAAGAAAACAAACCTCTGGGGGGTGCATTTGTGATGTCGTACATGGGTTTTTTCGAGAACACATGGTTCTCCACGCTTCCGGAATTCAATAAGCTTTTTCCGGCTCAGTTGCTGCATGTCGAAATGATCCGTTTCGCTATTCAACGGCAGGGTCATACGTATTCCTTTGGCAGAAGCTCTTCCGGAAGCGGTGTGCACGAATTCAAGCGGAGGTGGAAAACGGAAGAGACAACCATTTTCTGGAATTATGATAAGCCTTTAAAACTTGATTTGCGCAAAGCTGAATTTCTCACCCGTTTATGGCGGTTACTGCCGCTTCCTTTTGCCAACTGGTTTGGCCCGATAGTGGGAAAGGGGATTTATTGAAGATCAGAATTTGAATTCGGCAATGTGATAATTCGGCAATGTAGTTATTTGGCAATTCGCTGTCCTTTGTATTTTACAAATCCAACAAAGCACCCATCTCCTCGTCCCCCTTGTCTTTAATAAGACCGGGCTATCTGTTTGCACCAAATACTAACTCGGCTTTTTCTCAACTAAAGTGCGCTCTCTTAATTTGTCCAAAAATTTATAGATCAGCAATCCAATAATGGCACCTGTAAGATTGGCGATCATATCTTTGAAATCAAAACTTCGGCCGTTGTGCAAGGTTCGTTGCAGTATTTCCATCAGAACGCCATACATAAACACCCCTGCAAGAAGCATATACATAATCCTCATACGGTGATGACTGATATCATAGCTCCAGCATGCAAGCACTGATAGGCCAAGGTACATGCACATATGCACCAATTTGTCAACTCCGGGAAAGAGTTTGATATCCGGTAAGTCATAGGAGGGTAGGAGAGACAGTAATGCTATGACTAACAGGTAAACAGATCCTATAGTTTTTCGGAACCAGGGTTTAAATGAGAATATAAATGAAATCATATGCAAATTTACAGGTTTATTCAATCTTTTTAAAATGAAAAATGCGACTTGAGCCGCATTTTAACAACTTTTGTAAGTATCGATTGCACTTCTTTTTATGAAACATGGTTTATCGGGTTGTGCCGGAAGGCAGTGGCTGTTTACCTGAACGCCCTGCTGCGCCAAAGCAATCTGTTGGAAAGCAGGGATTGCTCTAAGTGACTCGAAGGTGTTTTTTGGGTAGGTGGTGTGCTACCTGTCCCGCAAGGCGGAATCATTTCGATGCGCACAAGATGACTTGGAATGCGAAAGTGGCATTCGTCGAAGCAATCTTGTGGAGAAAGGCAATCTTTCTTAGAACGTAATTGCCTCAATTCCCAAACGCTCTCAATGTCCTCCTCATCCCTTCCTCCGCACTTACCGGCATCTTTTCAATTCCCAACGCTTTTTTTAATTTACTGTTCGAAACCACATACGACTCAGTGAGTTTCTTCAATCGCTCGCTGTTTAAAGGCAGATGGAGTTTGTCGCGGACTTTTGCAGCAAATGTGATCAGAGCTGAACTGCTATTCCAGATCCGTGCTTTCTTACTTTGCGATGCAGCATTCACTCTTTTATGCAAAAACAAGCGTAAAGCGGAATTGATTTAATTTTATTTTCGAAACCAAAATTCTTTGCAGAAATACGAATTGAAAAGGCCGGGGTGTATTTTAGTACAAATTGTTGTAAACTTTTGGAACGGACGTTATCTGACGATTTTACTTCAATCGGTATGCATTCACCCATGGTAGTCTGAAATACAAAATCAACTTCCGCTTTTCCTTCCGACTCCCAATAATAACTTTCCAATCCATTTGTAGTTAAAGCATTCGCCACATAATTCTCCATTAATGAACCCTTGAAATGATTCAATATCTCTGTCTGAGCTAAAATCACTTGTGACGATATTCCAAGTTTTGAACGCAATAAACCAACATCGCCCATATAGATTTTAAAAAATGAGGGTTCCGAAAAGATCGGAAGAGGATAATTACCTTGCGTTACTTTTACACATTTTTGAACAATACCCGATGCACATAACCAATCAATAGCCGTTTCGTACTGATGGCTTCGTGCACTTTGTTTAATGAGTTTGTATTGAAACTTTTTATTCTCCCGGGCAAGTTGTGACGGAACCGAATTAAAAGCGGCCATAATTTTTACAGTATCTGCCGGCTGAGTGTATTTCGCCATATCTGCTATGTACGAATCAACAATAAAACGCTGTATCAAGGCTACTTCATCAAAATTTCGAGTCTGTAAATATGAATTAATTACCTGTGGCATACCACCCAAACACAAATACAATCTGAATTGATCCATGAAATGTTCGTGCAGTGAGCAAGCGATGTTTGTTATATAACATTCTCTTATAATGCCAGGTGCATCCTTCATACCTGCTGCCCACAGAAATTCCTCAAAATCCAATGGATAAAGCATTTTCAGGATGACTTTACCAACCGGGAAAGAGTATTTCTCCCGATGAACTGCAACTCCCAATAAACTGCCCGCTGCAATAATGTGATAACCGGGAGCATTCTCGGCAAAATATTTTAATGCAGTTAAGGCACGTTCACATGACTGTATTTCGTCGAAAAAAAGCAAGGTATTTTGCTCTTCGATAACTGTACCCAATAATACCGACAACTCTCTCAGTATACGTACCGGAGAAAAATCGCGCTCAAATACGGCCTGTAGCTGAGCATTGGCTTCGAAATTCAGATATACAAAATTGGAATAATTTTCACGGGCAAATTTCGAGACAATAAATGTTTTGCCTACCTGCCGTGCACCATGCAATACCAATGGCATCCGACCTGCCAATTTTTTCCATTGTATTAATTCCAATTCAATCTTTCGTTCCATAAAATGTTATCCAAAATACATTATTGGTTCCAGTTAGTGTAAAATTAATACATTATTCGGAACGAATGATCAAATATCCGTTAATTTTTTTAGATGGCAGCTCATTGATACCAGTTTAAAAAGCAAGTTCAGGTTGCCCTTATTGCCAAGCCCGTGAATCATGCAAGGGGTTAGCCGACAAATAGTGCTTGGGTAATAATCCATTATTTAGAGCCTTCAGCAAATTAAAATCCGGAATTTCCCGATAGATTAATGGATATAATTCGTACCTGAGTGCCCGGCCTCCCAATAGATTGCCTCCTGTACGAAGTATATTTCGGGGACTTGAACCACTCAGTATAAAGCGGTTGCCTTTATTTACAATCAGCCAGTGTATTTCGTTCAATAGCTGAGGAATTCTTTGAATTTCGTCAATTATCACTAATTCGTTGTCAGAGAAAGTCAGAACTATTTCCGCAAAAGTGCCGGGTTACGCTGAAAACGCTCGTATTCATCCGACAGTAACAGATCAAAGTAGTGGGATGCAGGAAACAATTCCTTGAGCAAAGTACTCTTCCCTGTTTGCCTCGCTCCCCACAGAAAGGCGCTTTCGTTACCTAAGCCTTCAAATGTTTGTTTGCGAATATACATGATAATATAAAGTAAAGGTTTGATTTATCAGGATAATGTATATGTAAAAGTAATAATAAATGATAAATGATGAATGAAAAAATAAATGATAAATATGGTTTGTTTTGATCCGTTCAATCTATGTTTTTTTTTTGTGTGCTGTGTGCCTTCGTCAAGTCGTGCCATCGTGAAGTCGTAAAGTCGTAAAGTCGTCCAACGTCCTCCTCATCCCTTCCTCCGCACTTACCGGCATCTTTTCAATTCCCAGCGTTTTTTTTAGTTTGTTGTTCGAAACCACATACGACTCAGTGAGTTTCTTCAATCGCTCGCTGTTTAAAGGCAGATGGAAGATGTAC
>JBBSDC010000169.1:0-8441 GCA_038249705.1 Bacteroidales bacterium
CTTGAATTTTTGTTACTTTTTGTTCAAGCAAAAAGTAAGAGAAAGAATATTTTCAATCCGATATTAACAAAAAGAATCACATTTCTTTAAAATCTTATACATCAAAATATGTTTCTAGCACATCAAAATATTATGTAGCCATGGTTATGAACTATATTGTGTAACACACTCTTTCCCCAATCGCAAACTGGCATATGGGGCGGAAATATTTAGGTGTTTTCGTCTCCCTGAATAAATCTCCTAATCCTCATTTAATCTGTGGCGGCAACTGTATCAATGAACCAAGCGTAATTTGCGCTTTAGCGGTATAGTGATTCTGTATGCATCCTGAAGGAGTGAATGTCATTTCACCAAGAACTGCTTTTCCACGGATACTATAAAAATCCATACGCACATAAGGAAACGGTTTCGACAAAGCCTCTGCAGCTACTATAATTTCATCATAGGCTTCCGGTATAGGTATATCCCTCTCCTCTGCAGAATCAGAAGTATAATAAGGCGGTTTTGATTTCCAGCCCAAACTATAAATATCGAATTTATCAGTATGTCCTCTGTCGTCCCTGCCCTGAGCAACCATAATGCAGTGTGCTTTGCCATTAAAACAATACACTTTGTAGTCCATAGGCTTGTCACTTGCGAGGTCATCGAGGAACTGTTCGCAGATAATCCGTGGTTTCATTGAAGCATAATGCAATTCACCTGCAATTTTGCTAAAATCTATAGTCATCCATTTATCAAGTTTCAGCCGGGCTTCCTTTATATCGAACTCCGCTTTGTTATGACAAATTATATTAAATCCGCAACCATGGGTACATTTCAAAACAAATTTTTCAGGAAGTTTACCAAAGTCAATTTCACTGCTTTTGTTATAAACACCTATGAGCTCGGGAAGTAAATGCGCCAATCCCTGGTTCGAAACATAGTTCCGCATAGTGTATTTATCACCACATTCTGTTTTAAGCGGATGCCTCCAGAATAGCATAAGCCAAAGGAGTTTTTCATCGAAGCTTACCGGATTACTTAGATTAGCTTTTCGGCCATAAGTATGTTTGTACCTGTATTGAGCATAAAACAGCGGAAAATGATTGAGTAGTAAACGGGCATAACGCAATTTGAAACTTCGTTGCAGGAAGTAATACACATCAGGTATTCCTGTCTTTTTGATTAAATTTTTAGTACTTGTTTTAATTTGCCAATTCATAATTGTTAGTTAAAAAAGTAGAATTATGACGAACTGACTGAATGTATAATACGGATAGTTGTGATCTGTACTGAAAAATCCATTAATTATCACAAGTACAAATACGGCGATACCTGAGGCATACTGTGGCAATTAATTGATCAGTATTAAATATGCTGAATATCTGGTTGTTAGCCCGAAAGATTTTATACTTCAGGCTGTAATTGTGGAATTCTGCAATTCTACAGATTTAACTTCTATAGTCTCCCGTCAACTACCTCCAATGGCAAAATGGATTTTATATCGTAAAGTACAGTATGGTTGTTGAGTTTGCTAAAATCGAGTTTTTTAAATTCGTTATGCGCCACAGCCAGAATGATAGCTCCGTAATCATCCAGATTGTAAGAGGAAATGATATCCCTGCCATACTCGTGTTTTACTTCAGCTGCGTTAGCCCATGGATCGTAAATATCCACCATGCAGCCAAATTGTTCAAGTTCTTTTACTACATCCACCACTTTGGTATTACGTATATCGGGACAGTTTTCCTTAAACGTAATTCCCAGAACCAGCACATGGGCATTTTTAACAGTGACTTCCTTGCGGATCATGAGTTTCACCACCTGAGCAGCTATCCATGCGCCCATACCGTCGTTCATCCTGCGACCGGCAAGAATAATTTCGGGATGGTAACCGACTTCCTGAGCTTTCTGCGCCATATAATACGGATCGACACCAATGCAATGTCCACCGACCAGTCCGGGGGAGAATTTCAGGAAATTCCATTTTGTACCTGCAGCATCGAGCACAGCACGCGTATCGAGACCCATATGCGAGCATATACGTGCCAGTTCGTTAACAAAAGCAATATTGATATCGCGCTGTGAGTTTTCGATAACCTTGGCAGTTTCAGCAACTTTTATCGAAGGAGCTTTGTGTGTGCCGGCTTTGATCACTTTTTTATAGAGTTGATCAACTTCCTCTGCTATTTCAGGTGTTGAACCCGAAGTAACTTTATGAATGGTTGTAACAGTATGTTCTTTATCGCCGGGATTAATACGCTCGGGGGAGTATCCGGCATAAAAATCGACATTCATCTTCATTCCTGAGGCTTTCTCGATAACAGGGATGCAGTCGTCCTCGGTACATCCGGGGTAAACGGTAGATTCATAAATAACGATATCACCTTTTTTAATCACCTTGCCGATGCTTTCGCTCGCTTTCACCAAAGGAGTAAGATCGGGGCGGTTGTTTTTATCCACAGGAGTCGGAACAGTTACGATGTAAACATTGCAACTGCTTATTTCGTCGAGTTTGCTGGTAAGGTAAAGTCCTTTCTCAGCAGGAACGCTTTTTGTAAGCACACTCAGCAGGTTATCATCTTCCACTTCGAGTGTGTCGTCGTGGCCTTTATTAATGCTATCGATACGATGCTGGTTAATATCAAAACCGATCACAGGATAGTGTTTTGCAAATTCAACTGCAAGCGGAAGGCCAACGTATCCGAGGCCGATCATTGAGATTTTGTACGATTTCATGAGTGGAATAGATTTGTATTACTGATATGTTTATTCTCTGATGCCTGAATTAAACGTCAAATATAATGACTTATTTCGGTTGAGAAGGTTTGAGGGTTCGAAATGTTCAAAATGTTCAAAAGGTTCAAAATGTTCAATGGGTTCAAATGGTTCAAATGGTTCAAGGGGTTCAACGGTTCAAGGGTTCTAAAGCTGAGGCGAAGCGGAAGTTGAAGTGAAATGGAAACCAAGCTTTAGCGTGGTGGCATTGTGCGCCTTTCAGAAAGTTCAAGGTTACAAGAGTTCATGAAGTTCAAACCTTAAAACCTTCAGATTTTCAACAATTCAAATAATCCAAACCAATTAAATCTATCATTCCTTTTCTATCAATTCAAGGTTCACTGTTACTAAAATATTTGTTCCTGTTGAACCCAGCCGAACAAGGACTTTCTTCCGGCCACGGTATTCAACCATTTCGCCCTGCATTCCGACCAGAGTTCCGGAAATGACAATAATTTTCTGGCCTGCCGCGAATCTCTCATTGCTAACTTCCATTTCAGCGCCTTCATCGAGAAGTTTTTTGAGCAAATCGATCTGCCAGTCAGGGATAGGTGCAGCTTTCCCTTCGAAGGTTACATAACAAACCAGTCCCGGCGTGTTTATGGCATCGTAATATTGCTTTTCGTTAACACGAATAAAAATATATGATTTTATAAGTGGTTCATCGACCCATTTCAGCCGGTCGCTCCATTGCCGTCTTTTTCTTTGGATTGGAAGGTAAGCTTCGAAACCCTGCTGAGTTAAGCGCTCAAGGATTTTCTTTTCAGTCCGCGATTTAGTGTAAGCAGCATACCAATGTGATTCGGCAGGATCTTTTTTTATCATGGTTTAGTGAGTAGCATTTTAAGTGTACTTCAGTAATTTTTCAATCTGAAATTATTTTCAATCCAATAATTATTTGCTTCGCTTAATAGCCTCATCTGTTCATGAACTTTGCGCCCCTTGCTCCTTTATTGCGTACTTGCAGTAAATAATAAAAAGAAGGATTCATTCATAAATACGCAAAGTCATTGAAAAAGAACTCAATGGAAATGATTTCGAATTTAACAGGGTAGAAACTTTTTCGAATTACCGTTACCAGGTTGTCCCATTGCCGAATTGTTCCATTGTAACATTGTCAAATTGATTCATTGTCCCATTACCGAATTGTTCCATTATCAAATTGTCGAATTGCCGCAGCAACCAAACTCGTTTATTTGCCGATATATCCTTCAAAAACAGCCTTAACCCCATCCTCAAGTTCAATTTTACTCTTCCATCCTAGTTTTTCGAGTTTGCTCACATCAAGGAGTTTACGCATAGTTCCATCAGGTTTCGAAGCATCGAAAAGCAATTCCCCTTTAAAACCGGTAACTTTTTGAATTAACTCAGCCAGTTGCCGGATGCTTAATTCCTTCCCGGAACCGATATTGATATGGGTATTCCGTATTTCTTTTGAATCAGTTGGTTTCAGATTGCCAAAATTAATGTTTTCCATAACAAAAACACAGGCATCGGCCATATCCCCGACATGAAGAAATTCGCGAAGTGGTGTTCCTGTACCCCATAATGAAAGACTTACTTTGCCATTTTCATCCTTGTTGATGCCTTGTTCACTCAAGAAACTGAGGATGGCTTTATCCGGGGAACCTTCAGGCAGTTCGGCAATCCGGAGTTTCTCGAAATCGGCCCGGATAGCAGCCATATCATTGTTTTCGAGGCAACTGGCGAGATACATCTTACGCATCATCCCGGGAAGGACATGCGAATTTTTGAGATGAAAATTATCGTTAGGGCCATACAGGTTGGTAGGCATCACCGACACGAAATTAGTTCCATATTGCAGGTTGTAGCTTTCGCAGACTTTTATACCGGCAATTTTAGCAATAGCGTAAGGTTCGTTGGTATATTCCAGCTCACCGGTAAGCAGGTGGTCCTCATGCATAGGCTGAGGCGCATTTTTTGGATATATACACGAACTGCCAAGGAAAAGTAATTTTTTAGCGCCATGGAGCCAGGCGGAGTGGATGATGTTGTTCTGTATCTGCAGATTTTCGAGGATAAACTGTCCTCTGTATATATTATTAGCCATTATTCCCCCGACTTTTGCAGCGGCAAGGAAAATATATTCAGGCTTTTCGGCGGCAAAAAAGGCTTCCACATCCTGCTGTCGGGTGAGGTCGAGTTCCTCGAACGTGCGCAGTACAAAATTGTTGTATCTTTTCTGTTGAAGGTTGCGTAATATGGCTGAGCCAACAAGGCCTTTGTGGCCGGCTATGTATATTTTGGAGTTTAGATTCATTGCAGAAAGTTTCGGGGTGAAGAGTTCAAAGGTTCAAATGCTGTAGCGAAGCGGAAGTGGCGCTATGCGCCATTCAATTGTTCAATTGCTGTGGCGAAGCGGAAGTTGCAGTAAAACGGAAACCAAGCTTTAGCATGGCGGCGTTATGCGCCATTCAAAGGTTCAGTTTTCAATATTTTCAATGTATTCAAGTATTAAAGATTCAGCATGTTCATTGTTCTGGAAGTTCCTGGATAGAGGCTATTCGGGTTTAAGCACATTTTAAAACAAAAAAATCGTTCAAACGAACTCGTCCTGAAATTTGTTTACAATTTCAAGGTTTAGTAATCCCTATGTCCTCCTGAGGCGGACATCTCCCCTTGAAAAAAAGGAGAACCCCTCAAACATTTCAACTACCTGCCTAACCCTTTATTCGAAATAATTCATCACTCTAAATCCTCCGTCTTTGAGGTATTTCTCTTTGCTTGCCAGTTTCAGGTCATTTTCGATCATATCCTTTACCAGCGAAGCCAGGTCGTGTTCGGGTTGCCATCCGAGTTTGGTATTAGCCTTGGTTGGATCACCAAGCAGAAGATCAACTTCAGTAGGTCTGAAATAAGCGGGATCAACCTGTACTACAACAGTTCCGGGCTCAATTTTATGATCATTGTTGTGGCATACTACTACTTTCCCTTTTTCATTCAGTCCTTCGCCGGTAAATTCAACTTCTATTCCTGCTTCAGCGAAAGCTAATTGAACAAAATCCTTAACCATAGTTGTAACGCCTGTGGCAATTACAAAGTCTTCGGCTTTTTCCTGTTGCAGCATTAGGTACATGGCACGTACATAATCTTTGGCATGTCCCCAGTCGCGCTTGGCGGTTAGGTTACCGAGATATAGTTTCTGCTGCATTCCCAATGCAATGCGGGCAACAGCCATGGTGATTTTTCGGGTAACAAATGTTTCGCCACGTATTGGTGATTCGTGGTTGAACAAAATACCGTTACAGGCGTACATGTTATATGCTTCGCGGTAGTTCACCGTTATCCAGTAAGCGTACATTTTGGCAACTGCATATGGGCTGCGCGGGTAAAACGGAGTGCGTTCGCTTTGTGGAACTTCCTGTACCAAGCCGTAAAGTTCGCTGGTTGATGCCTGGTAAAAACGGGTTTTTTCAGTCAGCCCAAGCAATCTGATAGCTTCCAGAAGTCTTAACGTTCCAATACCGTCAGCATTGGCAGTATATTCCGATGTGTCGAAACTTACTTTAACATGCGACATGGCGGCAAGGTTGTATACTTCGTCGGGCTGTATTTCCTGTACAATACGAATAAGGTTTGATGAGTCCGTCATATCGCCGTAATGTAGAAAGAAATTTCTTTCTTCTGCATGTGGATCCTGGTATAGGTGGTCGATACGGTCGGTGTTAAAAAGTGAACTACGACGTTTCAGCCCATGGACTTGGTAGCCTTTTTTAAGTAGAAATTCTGCCAGGTAGGCGCCATCCTGTCCGGTGATACCGGTAATTAAAGCTTTTTTCATGTCTAAAATAATATTTTGGTATAGAGGTAATTAATTTGGTTTTAAAAAAAGAAATTGATGCAATGAGGGGAAGTTTTGTCCCGTATCGGGAAGATTTACCAAAATTAAACAAAATATTGAAACGACTGCAAACACTTATTCCGGAAGAAGTGCAGGCAGCATTTCACTTATAATTGCAGATTTAATCTGGATGAATCCAACACATCAAATTGATCTGCGGATAAAGTTCAAAATTTGTGCCAGAAAGGAGGATGGCTCCGTGACTCAACTGAAGAATTTGCGGCAGATGGCAGTATTCAAAGGTTCAACGTTTGAATTGTTTTGGGTTGGCGAAATCTTCAGACTCTTTTAATATTTCATACTCTTGAAAATATTTCAAACCCTTCAAATCCATTTCTATATCTGCTTCCTTATCCCATGGGCGATAGTTATACTTCTTCTGGCATCTTCGAGTCCGAAACCATTACCGGCAAGAATTTGCTCGTAGCTGCGTGTGTGAAGGTCGGTAAAGCCTTCGCTGAATTCAATTTCTTCATCATTAACAGTTATCGAACGATAGGTTCTTTTGCCTGATGCTATTGCCTGAACAGGCAGATGATCGGCATTAATACTCAAATGCCAGTTTATGTTGGCTTTTTCCAGTCTAAGGAATCCGGAAGCCTGGTCGTTTTCATGAATTTTAACTTCATTTTCTTTTACATCGCCAAAAATCCAGGTGAGCATATCAAAAAAGTGAATACCTATATTGGTAGCAATCCCACCGGATCGGGCCAGTTCGCCTTTCCATGATATATGATACCATTTACCGCGGCTTGTAACGTAGTTAAGATTTACATCATACACTTTGTCAGCGGGTCCGTTGCTGATTTTTTCGCGTAAAGCGATAATAGCAGGATGAAGACGAAGTTGCAGGATGGTAAATATGCGTTTACCGGTTTCCTGTTCCAGTTCGGCCAATGCATCCAGATTCCAGGGGTTTAAAACAAGCGGTTTTTCACAAATGGCATGGGCGTCGTTACGTAAAGCAAGCCGCATATGAGCATCGTGGAGGTAGTTAGGCGAGCAGATGCTTACATAATCGATCTTAGATCCGCTGCCTTTTCGCCGGAGCTTATCAAGATGCCTGTCGAAACGCTCGGGTTCGGTGAAAAAATTTGCGTCAGGGAAATAACTGTCCATAATACCCACGCCATCATAGCGGTCAAGGGCAGCCACCAGCTTATTGCCGGTTTCTTTAATAGCTTTCATATGTCTGGGGGCGATATATCCGCCGGCGCCGATAAGTCCGAAATTCAAAGGTTGATCTTGCATTTTTATGGAATACTTAAAATTTTAGAATTGGTTTTAAGTGGCAAAAGTACGAATTTTCTCTGTGGGTCAGGGATTGAACAGGGCTAATTAGGGCATGATAATATTTTGATGTGCTGGAAAAAGAATAAGTAAGTATATATATTATTTTTTTCTTGTTCTTTTGTCTTAACACAAATGAACCATCTTAGCGAAGCGATCTCATGAGCTCCTATAAAAAATAAGCAATGGGCGAATAAAAGGTCAAGGCTTTTTATAAATTTCACACACCTGTATGCATCACCGAAAGGCTCGCAAAACAAGGCTTGTTAAATTCGTCGAGTTGCCGGGCATGGTTGAAGCTGGTGTTTTGCGTTACTATTATCCTTCTGTTCAATATCATACGCATTTCTGATGAAACAACAGCTGTTGTGAAATTTCTAAAAGGCCGGTCCTTTCATAACAAAATTTGCTATCGGGGAAAGGCCGTGAGTAAACGCCATCTTTTATGGTAATCTTGCATAGTAGCGACCGGCCTTATAAAACAGGAATTGGTTTTCAAGGAAGGTTTTTAGTGCGCTGGGCATTTCAAGCC
>JBBSDC010000170.1:0-8418 GCA_038249705.1 Bacteroidales bacterium
CTTGAATTTTTGTTACTTTTTGTTCAAGCAAAAAGTAAGAGAAAGAATATTTTCAATCCGATATTAACAAAAAGAATTACATTTCTTTAAAATCTTATACATCAAAATATGTTTCTAGCACATCAAAATATTATGTAGCCCCGCCTAAAACAGACGTAATAGGCAAGTTTACAATGGATAGGAATTTATACCTTTGGTTTTATTTCCGAAGCAGAATTACGCATATCATCAAAGAAAGGGGTTCTTTTTTCTTCGACACATTTTGCAGCATACAAGTAAAGTGCAGCGCTCCAGGTCTGCCAGTCCTGGCCCATGGGTTTGCCATCCTGTGCTTTAATCCATTCGTTGAACCCGAATTTTACAGTGCCTGAGGCAGAAATTTTTATGCTTTGGGTAAGAGCCACCAGCTTTTCAGCAGCGAGAGTATATCTTTTGGCTGCAACCAATGCTGCAATATAAAACCCGCAAATAAATGGCCAGATGCCTCCGTTGTGGTAATCGCCTGGATTGTTAAAAAGGGCGTATCTCGGAAGCCAGTCAGTATCTTCAGGATTTATGAACGGGAAAAAATTAGGAGGAAGATCAACTGCCAGCTCACCTCGTTTTCGCATATTTGCACACTCTTCTTCTACCCAGGAAACCATCTGGTCGGCCCTTGATGGTGATGCCAGACCGGAAAGAATGGCTAAGCTGTTACCCAGCAGGTCGAACCTTTCGCTACTATAAATTTTATAGGACCAGAAAGCGAACCATGGTTTATGTTTTACAACAAGTCCTGCGGGAACATGGCTATGTAAAGGAGCCCCGGCAAAAGTAAACCTATCCATTGCCTTGCGTACCTGGTCAGCTCTTTCATTCTGTCCCAGTATCTTCAGATAGCTGTAAACAAGTGTATTTACAAATAATCCGTAACCAGTCATCCATTGTTCGTCGCGCCAGTCGCTGGTTGGTTGCTGAGCCACCAGGTAACGGTCCGATGGACTTTGATACTCCATCCAAAGCAAGGATTTTTCGGTAGCTTCATTCAGGAATTCGGTTTCGCCCGTAAGTTTTCGGAAAATGCCAACCGCCAGTAAAAATAGGGGAGTGGTATCGCTTGCGCCACGGTCGTCCTTGTCGTGTACCAACGAAGGAATATGGCCATGTTCAGTCTGGTTCCGGGCCAGTGTTTCCAGCACTTTTCGAATGCTGTCGAGTAACTTTTTGTTTCCGGAAACAGCAATTCCAAGTATGGATAACATCAAATCCCTGGTGTATGGTTCAGGATATCCCCAGCCTGCGGTACGTGGTAGTCCGTGAAAAGGTCCGTGTGCATTATGAAGCAGTACTTCGATGGCCGCATTTTTTGCTTCTTCTATCTCTTTCAGGTTAGCTGGTTGCATGTTTTATTTTTATTGATTAATTTGATGATGTGGTAATGTGATAATTTGATAATGTGATGATGTGATGATGTGATGATGTGGTAATTGTCCAATTGCCAAATTGCCGGATTTCCAATTGTCGAACCATCCTATTGTCCAATCACCGAATCACCGAATTGTCTAACTGTCCAATTGTCTAATCGCCGAATTGTCCAATCGCCGAATTGCCGAACTGCCGAACTGCCGAATTAACTAATTCCCAACCTATCGTGCAAAATCTGAACAAATCGTTTTGCAACTACGCGGTAATCGAAATTTCCGACTACTCTCTCCCTGCCGGCTTTGCCCATTTTGTCGCGTAAAGCAGCGTCCTGCATAAGCATCAACATATATTTGGCAATATCCTGTACATTGGCCCGGTAGTCGACAGTGCGGGGTTTATTAAAAATAACCTTATGTTTATCCTCGAAACCTGATTCGCCACCAAGCATTACTTCGTTAACAACAATTTTTTTTGCCACACCTGCCAGGAATGCTGTTTCTCCATCTACAAGTGTATCAAGCATTCCCATGGCTTTAATGCTTATAACCGGTTTGCCACAGGCACCTGCTTCCACCTGTGGCATTCCGAAGCCTTCGAGCCGCGAAGGTGCTGCATATATATCGCAGGCTCCTACCAGGTAAGGCATAAAAGTACGGGAAATGGTATTGGTTGTATAAGTAACATTTTTTTCGATACCCAGGCTTGATGCAAGTTCAAGATCAATAAAGTTCTGATCCTTAGTCCGGGGCTGAGGCCAAACTTTACATACATATTTCCAATCGGGCGCTTTCGTATCAATAATTGCCAAAGCCTGCATTACTTCCTGTGCGCCTTTTGATGCAGCATCGCCACCGACCGTGAGAATCATCAGCTGATCAGGCGAAACACCCAATGCTTCGCGAACTGCTCTGATTTTAGGATCATCCTTACTGTAAGGTCTGAATTCATCCGTATTGCAACCAACGGGTAATACTTCAATAATATCGCCGTTTATGCCGTCGCGGATATACATTTCCTTTACCCAGTTCGATGTTACCAAAATCAGCGGCAGTGCATTCAGAACTTCCTGGTAATTTGCGATATATCCATCAGCAACCAGCCATGGAACCGGCTGTACACCATACCTTTGCGGGTGCAGCACCAGTTGCGGGGTATGACCCCAATAGCCAACACCAACCACAACATCAGGTTCAAACCAGCGGTAATACCATTCTTTCTCCTGCGGCGATTCGAAATGGACGGCATGTGCATCGACACCCATTTCGAGAAGTCCCTTGTACAGAAGATCTCCCTGCGTTGCAAGTCCACCGGGTGATGGCGGATAATCATATAATACTAAAACTTTCATTATTGAATTATTTTAGAAATGAGAAATTTGAACAATCAATAAATTATTCTTTTGCTCCCGTCTTGTCAATCCATCTTATTGCTTCAGCCGGATCAGTAAATTGCCAGAAAGCTTCGGCCTTGGGCGTTGTTTGCGCTTCCCAGCTGGTTTTTTCAAATCCGTATGTTTCGGTTATCAGGCTGTATTTTTTGAGCCAGTTGCTTTTAGTGAGTATCTGGTAAACCAGTGCATTACGGTCAGGCCTGGGAAAATACGCTTTATTATTATCTCCATAAGCAAAAGTGCGGAGTTCACCGGCTGATATTTTGCCTGAATGCCATAAGTTGATTACTGCCTTACTCACTTCTTCGTGCCTGATATGCCGGGTATATTCCCCGGATGGATTGTGTGATACAACAAGGTCGTAATGAACAGGAGGCAACAGCTCGAGTATCAGTTGCTGAACTTCGTTTTCGTTTAGGGGTTTCTGGTCGGGGCCATCGTCCATATCGCCCATTATTCCATCCGATTTAAGGATTTTTAATGCTTCATAAAATTTAGCTGCCCGTTCCGCATCGCTTTGCCGGCAAAGGCACACAATAAAGCACTTCCACGAAGGATGTCCGATTATAGTTCCCCCTGCCCACAATGTTTCATCATCGGGGTGGGCAACTATTATGGCAACCGTTTTTTGGGAAAAAGGAGTCATTATACTATAAATAAAGCAATTTTAGTCACATCAGGCTATTTGTCTGTTTCGTCTTTTGCGGCCAACATATCGGAAATTTTTCACAGCTATAAATTCATTATGCCTGGCTATAATTTCAAGCATTATTTGTTTTGTTTTATTCAGGCTATAGGCTACCATTTCGAGCAAATCATCTTCGATAGATTCAAAATACGGCATATCGGCATCTGTGAGTTCAGGGTATTGTCTTTTAAGTCTGAATGTAAGTTCCGACCATTGTTCGGGGCTGAGGATCTCGTCCATCGCTTTTAATTTTGAAGGTGAATGAAAATTAAATGTTGTTGAGTGATTTGAAGGAATGTCTTTTTGTCTGCTTTAAAAAAATCAGGTAAAAATTAATTATCACTAGCTTTAGAAGGTATTGAAATGATAATGCCTTAAACGGAACCTATGGTATTGATTTATTCCATCGGTAAAAGAAACAAAGTTTTACTTGCCTTGCGGCCCAATTTTCAATTAGTACAGTGCTGTATGAGTATGATAAAAGTAATCCCGATCGGCGAGAATGCATTACACAATTCCGTGTATAATTTACATTATTTACATGTTTAGATGAGTTGATTTTGCATCGCTAAAAACGGAAAAAAGCCATCCTTTTTCAAGGATAGCCTTTTACGAAGTCTATATGAATTTTAATTATGGTTTTGGATACTTACTATTATGAGGAGTTACTGCAGTTAGTGCCAGCAGAAATCCATTAATTGAAAAGCCTGTGAGCAAATTAATAGCAGTGTGGCTTAAAACGATCCCTTCAAAATGACTTGTCGTAACTATGGTAGCGTAACAGGCTGGATGCCAGAAAAGGTTGTTTACCTATGCTCCTCCACTTAGTGTTTTTTTTTAACTGATGTAATTGTTTTTTTTCATTGCTATTCCTGGTTAAAGGTTATTCCGAAACTTCCTGTATAAATACCCGGACGAGCATCACTGGGACCTTTTTCTGTAGGATCAAGGTCGAGTATAAGCGATCCTGTAACGCTACCCGTTATAACAATTACCAAATTAATGAAAGCGGTTTGGCTAATGCGAAAGACAACAATGGAATTCAGAATACGTTTGTGCAATCAACAAATATGGTTTTGCAAATGAAAAACATTAGCCCGATAAATTGTTATATTGATGCGCAAAAGGAATCAGCCTGACTCATTAACCCGAAATTTTCTTTTTTTTAGTACTGTTGCTATTCTTGTGGAACCCTAAAAACGCCGGATTACCAAAGATTGCGTAATATTTTAAATTAATGGCTATTAGATTGGATTGTAAACTTATTACTAACAATGTTAAAAGAAACAAACTATGGAACCTTCAGGATCGTTGGATTTTTTGGTAAAACTTGCCAGTTTCGGAACGGCTGGCGTATGCATACTTGCCATATTTTTTATAGGGAGTGCCATAATTAAACTTCCAAATGATTCGCCCTTATGGAAACCTCAGCTTATGAAACGGTTTATCAGCGCTTGTATAATTATTGCAGGTATTACAGCTGTTTCCGGAGGTTTAAATGCGTTTTTTAACAAGGGCAAAATTGTTGAAGCGGATCGCAAAACAGAAACTTCGTTGGGCGAAACCCAGGTTGTAGCCACCGAATATGAAAAGCTCCGTGTGCAGTATGATGATCTTTCAATAAAAGTTACCGCTATGATCGAACAAATGGAGAAATCAAAAAATACGGATTCGCCAAAAGTGGAAGCACAAACAAATCAGATAATTGAAGATATTAAAGTCGCCGAGTCGAAACCAATTACTAAAATTCTCGATTCGCGCAGCCTCTATATGATTGAGAGTAAGCAAAATCCTACTACCCTAAAAAGACAAAGAATTACAAGATAACGAAATCTGGATTTTTAACCGGATACTTTTGTTGCTATGAGTGCTTTCGGGTTAAGATATTGGCAGCGAGTAATTTGTAATTTCACCTTCAGTCCCGTGGGGCTAAAGGTAATTTTAACCTGCCGGAATAATACTAATTTACACCTCAACTCGTTATAATTTGTGATCAGTTTCAATGAAACTGATATGTGTAAATGAATTTAAAAAAGAAGTTAACTCATTTTAAAATAATATGATATATATGAAAAGAATTCTGATCCTGTTTGCATTTGCAGCTTTGCTTGTTTCGTGTGCAAAAGATAAAGATACAAAAGAGGTGTTGCCTGCATGGCTCACTGAGCGGATTGCTGCCGACGAAGAAGTAATAAATTCCAATTCGCAATCGGGATTAGATCTTGGTGCCTGGTTACAATATACTTACAAGGATTCCATATGTTTTGAATATCATAACCTCCTCATGTCGTCACTGCCAAAAGTGTATAATTCCGAAGGTTTAGAGATTATTTTTACCACAGCTGAATATGCTGAGTATCAGAAAGGGAAGTGTTGTAAGAAGTTTGTCTGGAAAGGGAAATCTTATTACGAAGATTAAATTTATCGGGTTTATAAGTATTACAGACTGATCCCTAAGTTAATCCAGCCAACGTTTTGGTAAGGATTGTAAGCAAATTTGATTTTTGCGCCAACCGAATAAGATTTGTAAATTTTGAATTCGCGGGCAACCGAAATACCTGTATTTACAAATGCAGCTGACCCGGCATAATAACTCTTGAATGGAGTAAATCCGGCAAAAGCCTGTATATCAACGGTATGAAATGTAGTATTGTAGGAAGGCTCAATATATGTGGAATAATAGCTTTTGCCATTATCGGGATTGAGATCGTCACCATAAATCATAGTTGCAGCCAACACTGCAAATGGATGTATTTCGGGCTGCGAATATTCCAGGTTCAGGTCGAAAGTGTGCTTTGTCTTCCCTTTTTTAATTTCGAAAAATTCATTGTCGCTCAGTGGCTTAACCGGGCAGAAATAATCGTATAAAGTAACTTCAAAATTTCCGAGAGCGTAAGAAGTGTAAAGATCGAATTCATAATAACTTCCATCGATACTGGCTGCAGCCCATGCTCCAGTCGAAAAACCTGAATAGCTGTATTCCAGTGCCGGCTGAATGCTTATAGCATTTCCGTTTACAAACCCGCGCCACAGATGTTTGGAATAAATATCAACAGCAAAATCAAGTTTATGCCCATCATCACTTTTTTCGGCGCGAATCTTCAAGGTTAAAAGCACCAAAATCGTAAGTACAAGAAATCCAAGTCTTTTCATTTCAATTAATTAACATTTGCCCTGAAACGGGTGCAAAAGTAGTGCTTTTAATCGATATGGATAATTAATTTCCATCCTCATTTCTTACCACTTTTCAAAAGTTTAACAGTGACAGTATGTTCAATCACCAAAGCATCAATACATTTCCATAAAAGCTTTCCCTATATTGTCCACTATGTCTCCGGCTACCAATGCTTCGTACCCATTTTGCTGAGCAGCCATATCCCCAGCCCGACCATGCAGGTAAACCCCGGTAATACAAGCTTCGGTTGCATTATAACCCTGAGCCAGAAGCCCTGTTATCAGGCCGGTAAGCACATCTCCGCTGCCTCCTGTTGCCATTCCCTGATTACCTGTAGTATTGAAATAGCAATTTCCCAATGGTGAACATACAACCGTATTAGCGCCTTTAAGAACAATATTCACACTGTATTTTATACATATTTCTTTCAGTAATCCAAGCCGATCGAAACTATTGGAGGTATTGCCAGCCAACCTGGCAAATTCGCCAGGATGCGGTGTAAGCACAGTTCCTTTAGGTAAAAAAGCAAACCATGTCGGGTTTTCTGCTAATATATTCAGCGCATCCGCATCAAGGAGCAGTGGAACTTTCGATTCCTGAATAAGCTGTTTCAACATTTTGGTAGCTTCGGTGCTGCTTCCCATACCCGGACCGGCAGCAATAGCTGAATAAGCATCAAGTCGTGGTATTTGTGTGCAATAGTTATTATCAGTATCCACCGAAACCATTACTTCGGGCACCGCAGTTTGTATAATCGGATAACCACACTCAGGCAAGTGGGCTGTAACTAATCCGGCACCCGAATGCATACAAGCACGGCTCATTAATATGGAAGCACCTATTTTTCCTTTGCTGCCACCGATAAGCAACGCATGACCAAAAGTCCCTTTGTGCGAAAACCGGGCACGAGGTTTAAGCATTGTTTTTACATCGAGATATTCAGTTAAATAGTTTTTACACGGTTCGCTGCTGATAAAATAAGGGTGGAGCCCTATGGGAAGTAACTGCCAACTGCCCGTAAAAAATTCATTTTCCGGAAACAGAAATGCCAGTTTAGGAAACTGGAAACTCAACGTATAATCAGCCCTGATGCATGTATCTCTGCATAAATCCAAGGGTTTATCAGTATATAGTCCGGAGGGAATATCTATGGCAATAGTTATAAAACTGCTTTCATTGATCATTACCGCCAGTTCTTTGTATTTTCCTTCCAATGGTTTCGATAAACCAGAGCCAAACAGCGCATCAATAATTATAGTGCTATTATCCTGACTGCCAGGTTCAAACGTATCGTAATTCAGCAGTTGAATACCGCAGCTTATTGCCCTTTGAAGGTTAGTATTAAAATCATCTGATTTTGAAGCTGATTCTTCCGGAATAAAAGCTTTAACATCAACATGTTGCTCATGCAGCAGCCGTGCTATCACCAAACCATCGCCACCATTATTGCCTGGTCCGCAAAAAACAAGTATTTTATTCTTTTTAAGATCATGGTAATTATTTAACCATTCAACACAGGTTCCTGCAGCACGTTCCATCAGCATATCAGAGCTAACAGGCTCGTTCAGGATGGTATAGCGGTCAGCTTTCCTTACTTGTTCCGAAGTAAATATTTTTATCATAAGCGATTAAATTCTTTCCAAAGTTACAAAAGCAGAGTAAGTATGGGGGGATTATTTTTTTGATAAAGCGAAGGAAGGAAAGGAGAGGTGGGGACAAGGAGAGGACGTTTGAAGAGCTTGAAGAGTTTAAAGAGTTTGA
>JBBSDC010000171.1:0-8399 GCA_038249705.1 Bacteroidales bacterium
AGCATATAAGGATTGCCCAAAAATGGAACATCAATACAAATCATATCATTAAATAAACTGACAGTTAAATACTGTCCTACGAAGTACAATTGTATAACGGTTTACACTGCTGATCGGAAAATATAATTCTCACCTGGAATTTTTAAAAATGCAAAAAAAAAGCCCCCGAAAAACTCCGGAGGCCAATTCAAAAAAAAAAAAAAGACTATTTAATTTCCCAGGTGTCACCGCTGTTCAGCAGGTCGTCAACACAAAGGATTTTACTTGTTGCTTTGGCTTCAGTAATCTGATCTTCAACCATATCGTCGTAAGTAGGATACATAGCTGAACGAATAACGCCCAAAGCAACCGGAAAGTTAGGTGGGTACATTTTGGCGAGCATCAGGTGAACGCCCGGATCCTGTTGGTACTGATCATGAACAAGCAGATCGTCTTCAGTAATACCATTTTCGCCTATCGTAACCACCTCAAGCTGAGTTCCGTTGATGCGTATACCTTTATCCCGGTTTTTGCCAAAAATCAGTGGCTCACCGTTTTTGATGTGAATTTGCGAATCATCACGCACTTCTTTATCGGTAACTGCATGATGGGTTTTATCGGCAAAAATGATACAGTTCTGAAGTATTTCAATCACAGATGTACCATCGTGACGGGCTGCTTCGAACATTACTTCGGTCATCAGTTTTACATTGGTATCCACTGCGCGGGCAAAGAAAGTTCCCTGCGCACCCAGCACAAGTTCGCCAGGATTAAAAGGATGTTCAATGGTTCCCTGTGGCGATGTTTTGGTAACACTGCCCATTGGGGTTGTTGGCGAATATTGTCCTTTGGTGAGACCGTAAATCTGGTTATTGAACATCACGATATTTACATCGATATTACGACGTATAATATGTATAAAGTGATTACCACCAATAGCCATTGAATCGCCATCGCCTGTTGCAATCCAGACACTGAGGCGCGGATTAGCGATTTTAATTCCTGAAGCTATGGGGTTGGCTCGTCCGTGAATTCCATGGAAACCGTATGTATTTACATAATAAGGAAAACGCGAGGAGCATCCGATACCGGATACCATCATGAAATTTTCCTTACGGTAACCAATTTTAGGAAACACGTTGGCAATGGAAGCAAGTATGGCATGAGCACCGCAACCAGGGCACCATTTTACCATCTGGTCGCTTACAAAATCGGCTTTGTTAAGTTCAACAACCGATCTTTCAATGGTTTTATTTGGAAATTCAAACATAATTTTACCTCTTAAAGCATTTCGTTAAACTTATTTACCAATTCGGTTACCGTAAACGGAAGCCCCATTACCTTATTATACTGAGTGTATTTAAAATCGGGTTCTTTCATCCTCAGGTAGTTAACAAACTGCCCGCTGTTAAGTTCACATACAATAATCTTCTTAAAACCTGATAATACATCATGTGTATTTTTAGGCAATGGCATAATATGATGGAAGTGAGCCAGGCTTATTTTTTTGCCAAGTTTCTGCAATTCTTCAACAGCAGCCTGAGTTGTTCCTCGTGTTCCACCCCAGCTTACTATGAGTACATCACCTTTTTTTGCGCCTACAATTCCTTGTTCAGGGATGAAATCAGCAATTTTTTGAATTTTAGCTTCACGCAGGTCAGTCATTAACTGGTGATTAGCAGGATCGGTGCTGACATTACCAGTTATATTTTCCTTTTCCAAACCTCCGATACGATGACGAAGGCCTTCGGTTCCGGGGATTGCCCATTTACGGACAAGTGTTTCCGGATCGCGCTTGTATGGTTTATAATCTTTATCATTAGGCTCAGCCATTGGCGGAGTAATAGAAGGAAGATCAGCTACTTTCGGAATGCGGAATAATTGCGATCCGTTACCCAACGAACCATCAGTTAACAACATAACCGGCGTCATGTGCTCCATTGCAATTTTTGCCGATTGGTATGCATAATCGAAACAATCAGCAGGAGTTGATGCTGCAATAATAACAACAGGAGCTTCACCATTGCGGCCAAATAAGGCCTGCATAAGATCACTTTGTTCACTTTTGGTCGGTAAACCGGTTGAAGGACCGCCACGCTGAACATCCACAATTACAAGAGGCAATTCCGTCATAACAGCAAGACCTATTGCTTCACTTTTAAGCGAAAGTCCCGGACCCGAAGTAGTTGTTAAAGCAAGCGAACCTGAATAACTGGCACCAATAGCCGAACAAATACCGGCTATTTCATCCTCAGCCTGAAATACTTTTGCTCCAAGTGATTTGTGTCTGGCAAGTTCGATCAGGATTTCAGTTGCAGGAGTAATAGGATACGATCCGAGGAATAAAGGCCTGCCCGAACGTTCCGATGCTGCCAGAAAACCCCAGGCAGTTGCTACGTTACCGGTAATATTACGATAACGGCCGGGAGCCATTTTTGCTTTGGCGATATGATAGGTTGAACCAAGAGTTTCAACTGTATCAGCATAGCTATAACCTGTTTCGAGAACCAGTTTATTAGCCTCGATCATTTCCGGTTTCTTCTTGAATTTCGTTTTGAAATAGGAAACAGTTGAATCCAGACTCCAGCTGAAAATATGGTATATAATACCTAAAGTGAATACATTACGGGTACGGTCAGCAGTTTTATTATCAACGCCCAACGGCTGTAAAGCGTTTCGGGTAAGCATGGTAACAGGTGCTTTCACCAGATTATACCCATCGAGGCTATTGTCTTCCAACGGATTGGTTGCGTATCCTGCTTTTTTGCAGGTTACATCGTCAAAGGAGTCGGCATCAACAATTATGGTAGCTCCAGGGCGTGTCCATTTTAAATTTGATTTCAGAGAAGCGGGATTCATTGCAACAAGTATGTCGACAAAATCGCCGGTAGTCTCAATTTTTTTTCTTCCCACATGTACCTGAAAACCTGAAACACCGGCAATTGTATTATGCGGTGCACGGATTTCGGCGGGGTAGTCGGGGAAAGTAGCCAGGTCGAGGCCCTGAAGTGCGGCAGCATCGCTGAAAAGTGTTCCGGCAAGTTGCATACCATCGCCTGAATCGCCACAAAATTTTACAACAACATCTTCTTTCTCGATGAAGTTCGTCTGTTCGCTCATGCTTTTGTTTTTTGAATGAATAACGGCACAAAGGTATATGTTTTTAACAGAACAGCAGGTTAAAATCTTATTTATATAAATTCTAAAAAGGCTAAAAACTACATATGTATCTATTTGTTTATCAGATTCTTATAATTGGCAAAAACGTTTTTGAACGTAAGGCAGTATTGAACTAAAAGTTAAAAACAGCTTAATATTATCTTTTAACTGTACGATAACAATAATACTACTTATATTTGCAACGTTAATTTTAAACTCCTTTAAAAATGGCTTACGTTATTACTGATGACTGCACCGCTTGCGGAACTTGCATTGACGAGTGTCCTGTTGAAGCTATCACCGAAGGTGATATTTATAAAATCGACGCTGATATCTGCACTGATTGCGGTTCCTGCGCTGATGTTTGTCCGGTTGAAGCAATTCATCCTGCATAATTTCACCAGATACAAGCAGAATAAAAAAGAGGCTGACTTTTCAGGACAGCCTCTTTTTTTATGCTTAAAGAATAATTTTTATATGAATATTTACGAATCTCTTCTTTAACAATATGTTTCAGTAACTTTGTTTTTGCCTGCCAGGTATCAAAAGGTAAAAAGCTCGCTAACTTTAGTACACATTCCGGTTGGGGAAATCCTCAAAAAGAGAAGAACTTATGTGAAGGAAGGAGTTATTTACTTTTCTCCTCAGTCTTGTCAGTCTTGCTCCAATCAACATGAAATACTCCATCGCTCAGAATGATCGTATCGGTTTCATCACTCTTTTTAGTGTTGTCATGGTCGTGCGGACCTGCGTTTACAATCATTCCGCCGCCTGCTTTGGTAATCATTTTACGTTCCAGATTGGACTGAATTCCTGATCCCGATATGGTGGCCATTGTGCGCTTTTTATAATACACACCTTTCAAAGTAGCTTCGAAGCTGCCTTCGATAGAGGTTTTGCTCACTTTATCAATAGTCAAAGTGCCACTCAATGATTCACCATCGTGAAAAGCGTGCCCTAATCCTTTGGTTTCTTCGGTATAATCAACCAATACCCATACAAGATTTTGATCTGCTTTCTTTTTTGATTTTGAATTCAGGTCATCCTCTGATAAAATAGGATATGTGCCGGGTTTCAGGCTGTCAGAAAAATAGTAGAAGGTAATCCACACCTGCACATCAGGGCTTACTTTAAAAGCTGCCAGTGCCAGGTACTCGAAACCGGAAATCGGAATTTTCATTCTTTTGGCTTCGGCATTCCAATCTTTTCCATCAACTTTACACGAGATGAAATTTTTAAACTCCTGGGCCTGAAGTATGCTTCCAAAGCCCCAAATGATTACCAAGAGTGTTAAAGCTAAATTTTTCATGGTTGCTAATTTTAATTTATGTGAATGAACTAAAACATCTAAACTTCTCTGAGATTTCCTATCCTGACCTATTCATAAACTTTGCGCCCCTTGCTCCTCTATTGCATCCTGGCGGTAAAAAATAAATAAGAAGGATTTAAACGCAAACACACAAAGTCATTGAAAAAGAAAGCAAAGGAATTATATCAAATTTTGCAGGCTATATCACTTTACTAATTATCGCTATATCATTTAATTAACCTAATAAAAGTTTTCTTATTTTCGTTTAAACATTCTTTCAAAAAACGATTTTTCATTCTTGTTTTTCTTCTCCTTATTATCTGTATCCTTTCCTTTAAAAAGACGGTTAAAAAAGCCTTTAACCCCTTTTTGAAGATATGGGTCACATTGCAGGAAAGAATAATCTTCGTCGGGTAAGTTGAATGAGGTAAGATATTTCGCTCTTAAGCCAGCATTATTTTCAATTCCTTTCACCACTTTTGCAATAATAGGCAACGTAAGTGATGATCCTGAACCATTGCCACTGAAAAAATGAACATCCGGTGTGCGGGCACCCACCCACGAACCTAAAACCAAATCGGGAGTAAATGTAACAAACCATGCATCAGAAAAGTTCTGGGCAGTGCCTGTTTTTCCGGCTAAATTTGCCTGAATCCCATATTTTGACCGCATACTGGCTCCTGTTCCGTGATTGATAGCTTCCTGCAGAATAGCTGTAATAGTCTCACTTGTTTCGGCACTGAAAACAGTTGACGGTTCAGCATTTTGCCGCTCATACAAAGTATTCCCTTTGGCATCAGTGATTTTATTAATCATGACCAATTCATTCATCTGACCCCGGTTGGCAAATGCAGAGTAGGCCCTCACAACTTCATAAAGAGATAAATCAAGCGTACCTATAGCTATTGACGGAGCATCATCAGTAATTAAAGGGAATTTTAACTTTTTGCAGGTATTAAGGAGGTTTTCACGTCCGACCTTAAAATACAGATCAACCGTAGGCAGGTTCATTGAATGAGCCAGGGCGTACCAAAAGGCTACAGTGCTGTCAGGTGTTGATTTAGTATCATAATTTTGAGGCTCCCAATTCTCATAATTGGGATATATATTTTTTTCGTTTTCAAGATATGTGCAAGGCGCAAATCCTTTTTCGAGTGCAGTAGCATATAAAAAAGGTTTAAATGCCGAAGCCACCTGGCGGTGCGACAAAACCATATCAAAAGGCAAGGTCTGAAAATGGTTGCCCCCAATCCAGGAAATGACTGCACCGGTCTTAGGATTTGTAATAAGCACGGCTGCATTCAACATGGTATAGTAATACCAGAGGCTATCAATTTTACTGAAGTTACGTTCCTGTGGCCCATCCCAGCTAAAGACCTGCATCTTCCTTTTTACATTATCAGCATCGTAATTTTTATCATTACGCTTTTGCTTACCGAGCCACTGTTTTTTAAAATTATTGCCCAGTTCGCTGTCCAGCTTTTGCTGCATAAATGCGAGGTGATCTTTAACCGCATCAACAGCCATATCCTGCACTTGCTTATTGAGGGTAGTATATATTTTCAGCCCATCTTTTTCAATGTTATATTCCTTACCGGTTTTAGCTTTTACTGCATTCAGCAACTCCTGCGTTTGTCCTTTTACCTGGTAAACAAAATAGCCGGCCGGAGATTCTAAATTTACCTTTTCGTAAGCAAGTCCGATAGGTAATTTTTGCAGACTATCTGCTTCCCGGGCAGTGAGATAATTTTCCTTTTCCATTAAATTGAGTACCATATTCCGGCGTGCAATCGAATTGCCGGGATTAAGCCTTGGATTGAAATAGGTATTGGATTTTAACAATCCTACTAATACTGCCGACTCTTCAATATTTAATTCACGGGTTGGCTTGTTAAAAAATCTGTGCGAAGCCATTCCTATACCATACACATCTTCTCCGAATGGCACGGAGTTGAGATAGAGCAATAAGAGATCTTCTTTGGTATAAACTTCTTCGATGCGGGAAGCAATAATAATCTCCTTCAGTTTGTTAACCGGCATACTAAAAAGGCCATGATCATCGCGGCCATAAAGATTTTTAACCAGTTGCTGGGTGAGCGTGCTTCCTCCCCCACTGCTTTTGTCGCCAAGCAAAATACTTTTCAGGAAAACACGGAAGTAGCTTCTTGTATCATATCCTTTGTGTGTGAAAAAACGTTTGTCTTCGGTTGCAACCAGGGCGTTTTTAAGATGTTCCGGAATATCAGTCCATTTTATGTTGGTGCGGTTTACAGCGAAATATTCGCCAATAATAACGGTATCAGCCGAATATACAAGCGAAGCCTCCTCGTTACTTATTGCTGACAATTCATTTTTATCCGGTAATGGACCGAATGCACCGAAATACACCAATAAAAAGAAAATCACAGGTAATAAAATCGCTAAAGCTACTATTACAATACTATATTTCCAAAACATGGTGAGGCGTATTTTCCCTTTAAGCATATTTATCTTTTTTTGAACGTCATAAATCAAACTCAGGCTGAGCTTGATTGTTTAACTCAAATTACGAATTAATGTGGTCTATTAATTAAATTGCAAGATACAAATCTTTGACAAGCAACGATTTGTTAAGTTAAAATATAAGGATGTTGTATTTTTCTTAATTTTGGTACAGTTTCAACCTACACTATTAAAAACCAAATAATATCGATCTTATGAAAACAACAGTTCTTGTGTTCTTCTTTTCACTACCAATGATACTTATAGCGCAGATATCATTAAACGAATGGGCAGCAATTAAACCTGTAACTGATTCATCGCACCACAACCGTAATGCATGTTTATACGGGCAATTCAATAATAATTTTTTGTTTTGGGATCAGGAACTGAATAGTACCACCACCCAACTTTGTTTCCGTGAAATATCCAATGTGGGACTTGGTGCTGAACAAGTTGCGCTCCATCAAACTGCCGTTAAGTTCACCAATCCTAAAATTCAAGACCTGAGCCCGTACCCGGGGCAACGCAATTTTGTTGTGATGTACCAAACGAATGAAGGCAATGATATTGACCTGAAAGCAATTACATATCAAACAGATGGCACTTTTACTGCTCCTGTAAATATAGCATCACTAACTGGTGATGATATAAATTTAACTACAAATGACATTGGGACAGTAGCATGGGAAAATAACGGGAAGATATGGGTTTCGCACTATTTTATGCAAACCAATACGTTTACAAACCCATATGCAATTGATTCAGCCGGAGCTAATTCACCAGCTTTCTCGGCATCGGGACTTACCTATTTAAAAGCAAATGGCGACAGTACTTTTATGATTTCCGTGAATCTAGTCTTTAACGCAAATGACTGGGTTATCAATAATGTAAAGTATAAATCAATAGCAGGTAAAGGTTCAGCATTAACCACGGCAGGATCGTTTTGGGGCGGTAGTATCTGTTTGCAGAATAAAGTGGGATCATCGCCGTCGGGCTTGATTTTAGGTGATTATTGGTTTTACGACATGGAGTATATCAATTCGCCTGTTTATAACTATTCTCAGCCGGCAGTTTCAGATTTTATTATGATTGTAAAATCAGGCATGCGTTTTCTTGTTTATGTTTCGGATTCACTTACAGAGGGAGAAATTTTTGCAGAGACTCCTTTTTATTTTAACGGATCATACAACTTATCCCAGTGGCCGGGAGAAGACAGAAACCCGAAAATGTTTGTCACTTTTCCTGAGATAAATGTTTTAGCGGTTAATGTATTCTGGGAATCGGATCGTGAAGGATTCAGCACCATTTATCACTCACATTTCGATTACCTTTTCGGTGGAGTTAAAGAGAACTCAAAATCGGAATTTTTTTTAGCAGTTCCCTGTCCTTTTGATATGGAAACCACTATTAGTTTTGAATCTGCACAAAGCACTCCTGTGAATATTTTTGATTTGCAGGGAAGAAAAATCAA
>JBBSDC010000172.1:0-8355 GCA_038249705.1 Bacteroidales bacterium
CAATCCGATTACCAGCAGTTTGTATTGTTTTGATGATTGTTTCCAGTATTTAAGAAATGAGAAAAATCCAGGTGTTTTTTTTACTGAAGCTTCTGTATGCTTATCCTTTAACAAAAAAGTTAATGCTATTGCAATGATTCCCGGAACAACAGCAATAATAAAAAGCCATTTATACTGAGCAGGATAATAGTAAAGAAATATGAGTGCTGCCAATGGCCCCACTGCGGCACCAGCCGTATCCAAAGCCCTGTGAAATCCGAACACTTTGCCTTTGTTCTCTTTTGTTGCTTCATCGCTGAGCATAGCATCGCGGGCACCGGTTCGAATGCCTTTTCCTAGCCTGTCGAGTGTGCGGGCAAAAAATACCCATAGCGGAAATGTAAAAACTGCCATTAAAGGTTTGGAAATGGCACTCAGCGTATATCCCCACCTTACAAACGGAACTCTACTCCCCAGTTTATCCGAATAATTGCCAAAATATCCTTTGCTCAAACCGGCTGTAGCCTCAGCCATGCCTTCGAGAACACCTATCAGTAATACAGAAAAACCGATGGATTGTAAATATATCGGCATTACCGGATAAAGCATTTCACTTGCTATGTCGGTAAAAAAACTTACAAATGATACCAGGAGTATGGTACGAGTGAGAATTGATCGCATTTTATTGAAATAATTCCGATGTATGATGAATTATGCGCAAATGTAATCCCTTTGTAAATGAAACTAAAATCTGTATCCCTCTTATCGCAAAAAAATACACCAGAATGATCAGGCTCTCTGAATCTCTGGTGTAATTTTTAAAGTAAAATGTGTATAAAAGTATTTCTGATGGCGAAATTCAAAATGTGTTTTAGCCAGTTTGACTGATTTTTACAAGATTATCATAGTTCATGATTTCGAAATCATTTCCGTTAACCTGAATAATTCCCTCATCTTTGAATTCACGCAAAATCCGGATTGCACTTTCCTTCGACATACCCGACATATCGGCCAGATCCTGTCGCGAAAGAGTGGTATGGAAAGGATTGATTTCGTAAACCTTTTCTTTAAGATATATCAGCACATCGGCAATGCGGCCAGGCATCTGCTTTTGGGTAAGGCTAATGAAAAGTTCGTAGTTATAAATAGATTGTAAACTAACCTTACGAAGAAAATCTTCGGCAAAATCAGGATTATTGCGGATCAGGTTTTTAAAAGTGACCAGATCGACCAGGCAAGCAACAGAATCTTCGATTGCCATAGCCGAAAAATGATGCATCTGATCAGCATAAATACCAGGCCCCAGTATGTATTCAACCGGTTTTACAATACTTAGAATCAGATTTTTATCATTATATCCTTCGATATAAGTTTTAACTTTTCCTTGCGTTAAACAAAGAAAATGCATGTTTGGGGTTCCTTGTTTAAAGATAAGTTCTCCGGCTTTAAAGTGAACTTCTATTCGTTTCTCATCTATCTGGTCAAGCTCAGTCTGGCATAAACAACTGAAAATATCAGCCTTATCTTTGCAGGAGGAGCATCCTTTATTATATTGAGTGTATTGATTCACAGGAAGTTAAATTAACAATTGTTAAATGATTTGGCTAAATGCTACAAAGTTTTGGGAGTTTGTAACAGCCTCTTAACATGAGGTTACAAATATACTGACATATATCAATACTTCAACTGATAAGTATCAAAATAATACTGTTAAACAATCATATACAAAATACTCACTATTTCGTGATAAAAGTTTTCCTTTGTACCCAACTTCGACAAACAAAAACATAGCTATATTTACATTCGTAAATTCAGTTCAAATACTTAAAAACTACACCAATGAAAAAGAGATTACTCGGATTATTAATGCTAACCGGCACGTTACTAATGATGTTAACGGCCTGTGAATATGACTTTATTGAACCAACGCCCCCTCCTCCACCGCCTCCAGCAGGTGACACTATAAGTTTTTCACAGGACATCCAGCCGTTTTTCACTGCTAAATGCGCATCGTGCCATCCTGGTGTGTACAAACCTGATTTAACTGCCGGAAATTCATATAATGCTCTCACTACAGGAAATTATGTAGTTGCAGGCGATCCCGCAGCAAGTTCCCTCTATACCAAGTGCAAACCAGGTGCAAGCATGGCTACATATACTTCTGCCGCAGAACTGGATTTGATGTACCGTTGGATTTATGCAGGTGCTAAAAACGACTAAAGTGATCTTAAATCAATAAAAAACAGAAAATGATGAAAAAAATATATTTACTACTCAGGATCAGCGCTTTAGCATTTTTAACCCTGATTATTCCCCAATCTGTTGCTTTTGCTCAGGAAGAAGCTACCGAAGATACAATTATTGAAACACCTAAAGAACGTCCGGTACGTCCGGCATTTGAAAGCGGATTATTATTCGATGCTGCAACTACAACCCTTCAACCTTCAAAAACGCTGGAAATGATCATTCAGCATCGCTTCGGAATAATTGATTTTGATGATAACAATACTGATTTCCTTGGCATATGGGGAGTTTCGAATATACGTATTGGAATGAATTACAGTATTCTCGATAATTTGACAGTTGGAATAGGTGCAACAAAATTTAACAAGATGGAAGACCTTCAAGTTAAATACCGTGTTATTCAGCAAACCCGTTCGAATAGTATCCCGGTTACAGTAGTGCTTTACGGAGTTGCTGGTATTGATGGCAGCGCCGACACTAAATGGGAGGACAGTTATAAATTCAGCAACAGGTTGTCGTATTTCACACAGGCTATTGTATCGCGCAGGTTTAATGATAAATTTTCATTACAGTTTGCACCCGGATTCACACATTACAATGCAGTAGATTCAGCTTACAACCACGACAGGATTTCATTGTCATTTGCCGGAAGGTATAAGTTTACGCCTCAAGGCTCCTTTATTTTTTCAGCTGATTTCCCACTCGATATTGAAGGAATAAAAGACTACAAAAAAGTGGATGCTACTGCAACTGTTTACGACAGACCTAATATATGTGTAGGTTTCGAAATTGCAACCAGCACCCATGCATTCCACATTTACCTTGCCAATGCTCAGGGTATACTTCCACAGGAAGATATCATGTGGAATAAAAATGATTTCTTTAAAGGACAATTTTTAATTGGGTTAAATATTACACGACTCTGGAATTTTTAATTAAATAATTCTTTGGAACAGAATTTGCATAACCATAATAAAATAATAAAACCAAAACATTATGAAAAACACAATTAAACTTGCTGCTATCATCTGCGTAGCAATTATGTTCGTTACAGCCAACATGGCAATGGCACAAAAAGCAGGCGGCCCCTGGACAGTTCCTGCTAAGTACAAAGCAATGAAAAGTACAGTTAAAGCCGGAGACGCTTCAATCAACACTGTTGGAAAGGAAACCTACAACAAGCATTGCAAATCATGCCATGGAGCAAAAGGATTAGGTGATGGCCCAAAAGCCGCCAACCTCAAAACCAGCACCGGTGATTTTTCGGCTGCTAAATTTCAGGCTCAATCAGATGGTGATATTTATTACCAGTCATTTATAGGCCGCGATGAAATGCCGAATTTCGAAAAGAAAATTCTTGACGAAGCTGACAGATGGGCTGTGGTTATGTACATGCGTGCAATGAAGAAATAATTATAAAAAAGGGTGTTCCGACTGAAACCAGAACACCCTTTTTTTTCTTCTCACTGCCTGCTAATTCCTTACGCTAATTTCTACCCAAAAATGACTCATTTATTAACACGACGCATACTAAAAACTACGCTTCTCATACTTGCTGTAGTTATGGTAGTATTTATTGCACCTGCAAATACACAGGCGCAAAACAATAAAAAATCTGAAAATGCTGAATTCAATGAGAAATGCCTAAAATGCCACGGGCAAGCGAAATATAAATATCTGAACCCTGAATCAGGAACAGAGGTAACCAAAAGAATGTATCTCGAAACTATCGTGAACCGCGACGAATATGGGAACTCAAATCACGGAATGTTCAAATGCACCGACTGCCATTCCGAAGATTATGATACTTTTCCTCATCCCGGACGATTAAGAATGGAATCAAAATATGCCTGCATTGATTGTCACGGAGGTGATGAGGCATATGCTAAATTTAAATTTGAAGAAATTGAAGTGGAATATCAGGCAAGTGTTCATGCTACCAAACATGGTGATGACTTTAACTGCTGGAAGTGCCACAACCCTCATACATATAAGAGCAACATACGCTCAGATAATAAAATAAAAGACATTGTTGCTTATGACAATGCTATCTGCCTGAATTGCCATGGAGATATTACAAAATACCAGATGCTCACGGATAAAGTTAATCCGAATATCATACAAAAACATGAATGGTTGCCCAACCAGGCAGTGCACTTTAAAAGCGTACGCTGTATTGAATGCCATGCCCGTACAAACGACTCCATATTGGTTGCGCACAATATACAACCTAAAGAAAAAGCAGTCCGCCGATGTGTTGAATGCCATTCGACAAACTCCATACTTATGGCAACACTTTATAAACACAAGGTGCAGGAAGAACGCAGCAAAGCAGGTTTTTATAATGGTGTAATTATGAATGAAGGATATGTCATTGGTGCCAACCGGAATTACTATCTGGGGATATTAAGCCTCATCATGTTTGGCTGCGTTGCAGCAGGTATCCTATTACATGCAGCATTAAGAATCATAAAACGCAAGAAATAATGTCAGGAAAAATATATCTTTACCCAATGTGGATCAGGCTATGGCATGCCCTTAATGCCATTTTAATTATACTGCTTATTATAAGCGGTATAAGTATGCAATACACTAACCCTGCAAATCCGTTTATCCGTTTTGATATTGCTGTGACCATGCACAATATAAGTGGAATTATTCTTACGGTCAATTACCTCTTTTTTCTGATCGGTACATTTGTGACACCTAACGGGAAATACTACAAACTTACATTTAAAGGCTTAATTGACCGACTGCTTAAGCAATTCACCTATTATACATTTGGGATTTTTAAACACGAAAAGCCACCGTTCCCGGTAACAAAAGAAAGCAAGTTCAACCCTTTACAACAATTCACATATGTTGTTGCCATGTTCGTGCTGGTGCCTATAGTTTTCATAACCGGATGGGCCTTGCTTTACCCTGAGTTTACTCTGACAGATGTTTTCGGTGCGAGTGGACTGACATTAACGGTTATTGTTCATGTCATAATTGGATTTTTCGTTTCCTTCTTTATGTTCATCCATATCTATTTTTGTACAATAGGCGCAACGTTTGTCAGCAATTTCCGGAGTATGATTACCGGATTTCACGAGTCGCACGAATAAAATCTCTGTAAGCAGAATTCGTTTTAAGTCAACGAATTCTGCTTTTTATTGATTCATTACATCTTCTTATCTATATATTTATATATTTACTTCCCAAGTAAAAGTATTTCGTACTTTAGTAATACTTAAACCCAAAAAATCAATTCAATGCCCAAAACCCTTAAAAATTAATACAGATGAAAACTCCAATCCGATTAGCTGCATTTCTTTTTACTGCAATTCTTTTCGTTACAACTAACATAGCTGTAGCACAAAAAGCAGGCGGTCCATGGACAGTACCGGCAAAGTACAAAGCAATGAAAAGCACCGTTAAAGCAGGTGATGCCTCCATTAACACTGTTGGTAAAGAAACTTACAACAAGCATTGCAAATCGTGCCATGGGGCAAAAGGCTTAGGCGATGGCTCAAAATCAGCAAGTTTAAAAACACTTGTTCCTTCATTTGCTGATAAAAAATTTAAAGCTCAGCCGGATGGTGTTGTTTACTTCCAGTCATTTATCGGACGTGATGAAATGCCGAATTTTGAAAAGAAAATACTTGACGAAACTGACAGGTGGGCTCTTGTAGCTTATATCAAAAATCTGTAGTTTTTATCTTCCTATTTACATTTAAAAAGGTGTTCTTCGCAGGACACCTTTTTTTTTGGGGTTCCTCTCAGTCAACAATCCGTTAATTATTCTTAATAGTCGTACTATCAACTAATATATAAAATAAGGCATTTGAGTCCTAATATGCTGATAATTTGTTACATATTGCTTTGCGATACTTCGACAAGCACTTCGGCAGGCTAAGTGTGGCACTCAGTGCATCGCTTAGCGGCAAATAAAAAAAAGGGAGTATTACTTAGTTTTAAGCATACTAAATTCTGTTTCGCCGTGTTTCTGATCCATCAGTATTTTTGATTTGAAAATGATACATATATATTAATTAAGTGAGTTTATAAAAATGTGAAAGTTTCAAACAGATTGTTCAGTTTCATTTTTATTCTTATTTAAGTTCGTGTAAATGTGAGTATTAATACAAGTCAGTTCGCCATTAAGATTACTATTAAGACTATGTATAAATTAGATAGTTCAGTATTGTTTTTATGATAATTGCATACTTTTGTTAAGGTGATACATATATATATGTACTTAGCTGATTACGCTGAACTCTAAACATCTCTCGTTATGAAAATGCCAAAATCAATCTACAACTGGGTTAGTATCACAGGCTTTTTGCTTGCAATCAATAGCCTGATAGTCATTATATTGCTTTTCGTTTTCGCGCTTTTTTCGAATGAGAGTAATTCATATATGGGATTATTCATTTATATAATTGTCCCTGCTTTTATGGTTTTAGGCCTGCTCCTGATCCCATTTGGTATGTATTTGAAAAGAAAAAAGATGAAAGATCAAATACCGGATGCACAAAAGTGGCCGATTTTGGATTTAAACCACAGAATTCAACGTACTGCTGTAGTCAGGATTTCTATCATTACGCTGATATTACTGGTTGCTTCAGCCATGGGGAGTTACCAGGCATTTCATTATTCGGAATCCGTGAAATTCTGTGGCGAACTTTGTCATACAGTAATGGAACCGGAATACGTAGCATATCAACATTCCTCTCACGCAAATGTAAAATGTGTTGATTGCCATGTAGGCGAAGGAGCCGGATGGTATGTTAAGTCGAAGCTTTCGGGGCTCTACCAGGTTTACTCAGTGATATTTAAGAAATATTCAACCCCAATCGAAACACCATTGCATAATCTGCGCCCGGCCAGCGAAACCTGCGAAAGATGCCATTGGCCAGAAAAATTTTACTCGCAAAAACTCCGTCATTTAAGGTCATATATAGCTGATTCGGGCAATACGGAATGGAACACATCCCTGCTTATGAAAATAGGACCACAATACAGTGCCAAAGGACTTTCGGAGGGCATTCACTGGCATATCAATAAAAACATTAAAATCGAATATATTGCAGGAACCCGCGACCGCGAAAGCATTCCCTGGGTAAAATATACCAATTTGAAAACCGGAGAAGTTAAAATATACATGGATGAGGAAAATCCGATTGACAAAAAAGCTATGGATAGCCTCGAAAACAGAACCATGGACTGTATGGACTGTCATAACCGCCCATCGCACAAATATTTATCAGCCCCCAATTTTATTGATCATGCTATGGTTGCCGGGCTTATAGCAAAAGATATCCCGTGGATAAAAATGGCAGCAATGGAGGCGTTGAAATATCCCTACCCGACCAAAGACACCGCTCATATGGAAATAAAAAATGCTGTAACTGCTTATTATAAAGATGAGCAACCGGAGGCATTTGATAAAAATCTCGATCGAATAAGCAAAGCAATATTAGCTATGCAGGGAGAATATGATAAAAATGTTTTCCCGTTTATGAAAGTGGATGCATCGCGGTATCTCGACCACATCGGGCACCTGGAATCGGATGGCTGTTTCCGATGCCACTCCGACAGGCATAAAACTGCCAGTGGGGAAACTATTTCGAGGGATTGTGAATTGTGTCACAGCTTCCTGGCTCAGGGATCAACCGGAAATATAAGTACTGTTCCCTTAGGTACCAGTCAGGAATATATACATCCTGTCGAAATCAGAGGAAAATGGAAAACAGCATTCTGCTCCGAATGTCATAGAGTATTATATGAATAAAAACTGTTGTAAATATGTGTAAAGGCATAATTTATGTAAAAGTCTGAACCTGAAATCATGTCTGCTATCAGTTAAAAATTTGAATCGGTCAGAAGTTTACGCAATGAGTTTAATACATTCACAATACTCGTTCTTTGAAATCGCAATACAACCACAAATTAATTATATGTCAATGCGTTACATGGTTGACATATATCAATACAAACTAGGAAAATTACCTTTCAACACGGTGAATATATCACCGATATTTTTACATGATGAATCATATATATTAACAGTTTTGCATATCAATTCAGAGTAAAAGAAATGCCCTATAATCAAGAAACAAAGAAACCCTTATAATCAAACCTAAACAA
>JBBSDC010000173.1:0-8304 GCA_038249705.1 Bacteroidales bacterium
AACGACAATCAAAATCGGCACCTGGGTCAAAATCAAGCAAGATCTGGCCGAAGGCAAAATTGATGCTCTTCCTTTGGTTGGCCGAACACCTGAACGGGAAGCACTGTATGATTTTACTTTCCCATACTTAACTCTGCATGGAGGTGTATTTGTAAGGGACGGGACAAAGGGTATAAATTCCATTGCTGACTTGAAGGATAAAACAGTTATTGTAATGAAAGGTGATAACGCCGAAGAATTTGTTCGGCGCAATACAATTGCAAAAACAATTATTACTACACATACCTTTGCAGAAGCATTCCGGTTGCTTGCCGAAGGAAACTATGATGCTGTAATTACCCAGCGGGTGCTCGGGATCCGGCTTCTGAAAGATTATAACATTGATGGAATTGTACCTTTGAATATTCCTTTCGATAATTTCCGCCAGGATTTTTGCATTGCTGTTAAAAAAGGTGATACAGCTTTATTGGCAAAGCTTAACGAAGGCTTATCGGTTGTAATTGCAAACGGAACCTACGACAAAATTCACCTGAAATGGTTCGGGCCTGTTACCATAGAGCGATTCACATATAACAACCTGATCAAACTATTGCCATATGTATTGATTCCAATCCTAGCCATTCTGTCACTGATGGCAGTGTACATTTTACGCAGGCTGGTGAGACGCAGGACAAAAAGGCTGAATGAAGAAATCCTTGAACATAAAAAAACGCTCAACGCTCTGCATAGCCGGCAAATACTGCTTACCGAAATGGAAAAGGTTTCGAAAGTGGGAGGTTGGGTGCATGACGTGGTTACAAACAAAGTTACCTTGACTGATGGCGTTTATGCCATATTTGGAATATCTCCTTTGGAAATGGATCCGAAAGAAAATGATTTTGGCTTAGACTACCTGATCGCGGAAGACAAAACTCTTTTTAACCTGGCACTAAGCCAAACCATAGCAACCGGTGAACCTTTCGATCTGGAATTACAGCTTAATTCGGCCGACGGAACTTTAAAATGGGTTCGTACTTCGGGACACGCCGAATATAACAATGGTAAAATTGTAAGTATTTTTGGCAATGTTATTGACATCAGCAGACAAAGAGAGGTGGAAAGCAACCTCCGGAAATTAACCGGAGACCTTGAATCGCTTGTGAACGAGCGTACTGCCGAGCTGAATGAGAAAGTTGAAAAACTGAATAAAAGCCAGCAAGCCATGTTGTATATGGTTGAAGACCTGAACCGTGTGACATCGGAATTAAAGCAGGAACGCCAGAATCTTGAAACCGCCAATAAAGAACTTGAGGCTTTCAGCTATTCGGTTTCACACGATTTGCGTGCGCCGCTCAGGGCCATGGATGGTTTTACCCGTATTTTACAGGAAGATTATGCTAGCAAGCTCGATGATGAAGGCAAACGCCTCCTTAATATTGTATCTGATAACGCCAAGAAGATGGGTCACCTTATTGACGACCTGCTTAAGTTCTCGCGCTTAAGCCGGAAGGAACTGACTTTTTCGGAAATCAATATGTACGATCTGGCAAATGATGTTTATCAGCAATCCTGTTCAGATAAGGATAAGGGAAAAATTGAATTTCGTTTACATAACATCCCTCCTGCCTTTGGCGATTCATCTATGATGAGGCAAGTTTGGGTAAATTTAATCAGTAATGCTATTAAATTTTCCTCTCACAAGGCAAAGCAGCTGATAGAAATAGGCTGTAATACCGAAGGCTCACAAAATCATTATTATATCAAGGACAATGGCGACGGTTTTGATATGCTGTACATTAACAAACTTTTTGGTGTGTTTCAGCGCCTTCATGCCGAAAGCGATTTTGAAGGAACCGGCGTTGGGCTGGCTATTGTGCAGCGTATTATCCTTCGTATGAATGGCCGGGTGTGGGCCGAAGGAAAAGTCGATGAAGGAGCTACTTTTTATTTTGTTCTACCAAAAGCTAATAAATAGAAAACTATGGATACCAATATTATTGACATTCTAATTGTTGAGGACAACAAAAACGACCTGGAATTGACCTTACGTGCACTGAAGAAAAACAATATCGCGAATCATATCCATGTTATTCCCGATGGTGCTGAGGCCATGGATTACTTTTTTGGTACAGGCAAATATTTAAACCGCAATATGAGTCAGAATCCGAAAATGGTTATTCTTGATCTTAAACTCCCTAAAGTGGATGGACTTGAGATACTAAGGAAGATTAAATCCGACGAAAGGACAAAAGCTATCCCTGTGGTTATTCTTACTTCTTCAAAAGAAGAATCTGATGTAGTACAGGGTTACAAGCTGGGGGCAAATAGCTTTATAGTGAAACCGGTTGATTTTGATAAGTTTATGGTAACCGTCAGGGATTTGGGTATGTACTGGCTGCTGCTTAATGAACCGCCGAAATAGCTTGGTGCATGGTGCATGGTGCTTGGTGCATAGTGCATAGTGCTTAGTGCCGATCTTACAGTTTATTGTATATTTACATGATTAATTACGACTTGGTAACTCTTTAATCTGAAAAACTAAAAAAACGAATTATGGAGTCCATTTTAAAAATTCTGATTGTTGAGGACTTGCAAACCGATGCAGACCTGATAAAACGCGCCATCACTAAAAGCGAAATCAAATTTACAGATGTACGCGTTGAAAATAAGGAAGATTATGAGCTGGCCCTGAAGGATTTTAGTCCGGATATTATTCTTTCCGACTATTCGCTGCCTCAATTTAACGGCATGGATGCGCTTAAAATCCGGCAGGATGTTGCTCCTAACGTCCCTTTTATTCTTGTAACCGGATCTCTCAACGAGCAAATAGCTGTGGAAGTAATGAAGGCGGGGGCCGACGACTACATACTGAAAGAAAACCTCACCCGCCTTGGCCATGCGATTTCTGCTGCCATTAAAAAACATGAAACCATTAAAGCACAAAAAGATGCTGAAGCAAAGCTTCGGACTCTTTCGCGCGCTGTTGAGCAAAATCCTGCTTCTATTATTATCACTGATATCCAAGGCAATATTGAATATGTTAATCCAAAGTTTACAAAAATTTCTGGGTACAGTTTTGATGAAGTAGCCGGCAATAACCCGAGAGTATTGAAATCAGGAGTTACCACCAAGGAAGATTATAAACAGCTTTGGGAAACCATAACTGCCGGCAACGAGTGGCACGGCGAATTTCAGAACCTCAAAAAGAACGGGGAAATTTATTTTGAATCAGCTGTTATTTCGCCTATAACTGACGAACATGGAATAATCACTCATTTTGTTGCTATAAAAGAGGATATTACTGAACACAAACAATCGGAAAAATTAATTAAAACACTTATTAAAGCTATTGAGCAAAGTCCCACTGCCATTGCAATAACAAACGAAAAAGGTAAAATTGAATTCGTTAATGCCAAGTTCACAGCCATCAATCAATATGAACCGGAAGAAGTGATAGGGAAAAATCCGCGAATATTTAACCCGGGTCATACAACTGAAGATGTATTTAATGATATGTGGGAAACTTTGCATGCTGGTAACACATGGCAGGCAGAATTGGAAAATCGGAAAAAGGATGGAAGTCTGTATTGGGAGAACGTTATTATCGCACCTTTGATGTTGGAGAATAATTCCATATGCAATTTCATTCTGATTATGCAGGATATTACCGAAAAGAAATTAATACTCAATGCCTTAATCGAATCTAAAGAGAAAGCAGAAGAGAGCGATCGGCTAAAAACGGCATTCCTGCACAATATTTCGCACGAAATACGCACACCTATGAATGCCATTATCGGGTTTGCAGGTTTTTTGAATGAACCTGATCTGGAACCTGACAATCGCCGGCATTATAGCAATATTGTTGTTAACAGCAGCAAGCAACTCCTTTCAATCATTACTGATATAATAGATATAGCCACTATTGAAGCAGGCCAGGCAAAAGCCAGCAAAAAAGAAACAAATGTGAATTTAATGCTCAAACTCTTATTTGATCAGTTTAGTCTGAAGTCAAATAATATGGAAATTAAATTCAATCTTAATACGCCATTACCTGATAATGAATCACATATAATTACCGATCCCACGAAGCTGAATGAGATACTTAGCAATCTGATAGGAAATGCATTTAAATTTACAAAAAATGGTTTTATCAATGTAGGGTACACTACTAAAAATGATTACCTGGAGTTTTACATCGAAGATTCAGGCATAGGTATCCCAACCAAATATCAAAATATAATATTTGACCGTTTTCGCCAGGTCGAAAGTACTATGGCCCGTGAATTTGGTGGATCAGGATTGGGTCTTTCCATATCGAAAGCATATGTTGAGCTTCTGGGAGGTGAACTGTGGTTAGAGTCGAAGCCAGGTAAAGGTTCAAAATTCTATTTTACTATTCCTTTTAAGAGAGAAATTACTGATGAATTGCCCACGAAGAACCCTAATTTAATTTTTCATGAATTAGCAGTTCCAAAAACGATTTTAATTGCCGAAGATGAAGATTCAAACTACATGCTTTTAGAAATATTTTTAAAGGATTTAAAGCTTACGCTGGTAAGAGCCAGAGATGGAGTTGAAGCTGTTGAGTTATGCAAGTTGGTTCCCACTATTGATTTGGTACTTATGGATATAAAAATGCCGGTGATGAATGGATACGAAGCAACAAAAGAAATCAGAAAATTATTTCCCGACCTTCCGGTAATTGCTCAAACTGCATATAGCAATGATACTGACCGTAATCATGCACTTGAATGCGGATGTATTGATTATATCAGTAAACCCATCAAACAGCAGACCCTGTTAGCCCTTATCAGCAAGCACCTCGACAAATAAACTGCCTTATCTGCAAAGCTTTATATTCGTATTGAATTGCACGGTCGAAGTTCTGATGTGTACTATAAACGAGTCCTAAACTGTAAAGATGTGAAGCCACCTCTGATGTAACGCCTGCATCGAAATCAACAGGACTACCCTGCGCTTTTAACGAACCTCCGCTTAGCAAGGAAACATGCGGTCATACACCAGAAATTATACCATTTTCATCGTATCCTATTTTCAGCATCATTCCAATTAGAACGTTGCGTGTTTTTTTCTTAAAATTTGCTCAGGTAGCCTTAAAACAAGCAAACTCATCATGCTTAATACGATTTTTCAGTACTTTTGCAGCCTCTACAATGACTAAAAGTCAATTAAGCCTCTCAATGATTCTTTTTCGGAATGTAATTATTTTTCTTTGTGCAATTTCGTTTGCTTCAGGTGCATTTGCGCAAAATAATCCGGGAGGTGAAGATGAAGGTCAGAATAATGAAACTAAATCAGACAAAGATACCCGAAGCCCTGATTCAGCATTTGTAAGCTATTTTTCGCTTAACGAACAGGGTTCTTACACCTGGTATGTGGTTTCGAAGCCACTGAACCAGTTTCAGGAATATGATGTTTCTAAACAAAACAACCAGTATTATGCCACCTTGGGTAATGCGGGGTCGGCATCGTATCCACTTCTGTTTTCCTTAAATCCTACGCCTTCGTTCCGTTTCAGGACTGATGTTTTCGATTCATATAAACTTAAGGACGACAGTATTAAAATTTATATCAGCGAAGCGCCTTTTTCGCATTTACGCTATTATCTTGGTCCGGCCAAAGAGCAAAAACTCGATCTTGAAATCTCCCAGCGAATCGGAAGCGGATTATACCTGGGACTAAATGCACGTTTCGCCAATGCTCCAGGGCTTTATTTACAACAGAGAGCTTTTAATTCAGGGGCAACTTTTTATGCTGCGTTCATGTTTCCGACTCAACGTTACGGGTCTTTTCTCACTTTCCGTTCCGACCGTGCCTCCAATTTCGAAAACGGAGGATTGACCGATGTTACTTATTTTACTGACAATCGCGAATCGAACAGAAAAGTTATCCCTGTTAACCTTACCAGATCAATAAATCGCAGTAAGCATACAGGCCTTGTATTTCAGCAGTATTTTAATATGCTCAAATCAACAGTTACCGTAAAAACGGATTCAACCTCAGTGCAGGTACCCCGGAAATTTGATGCCGGAAGGATAGTGCATACCATGAGATATTCGCGTTCGGGCGTTGCATTCCAGGATTTCGCACCCGCAGCTAATTTCGATTATTACCCTGATTATTTTATTGATACTATGCCAATTTTCGACTCGGTAATGCATACCCATTTCGAAAACTGTTTTGTATATTCCAATGAAGTTCCTGATACATTGGGAAAGAGTTTCCCGCTTCAGTATTCCTTCGGAGTAAGGTTACAAACGGATAGGCTTATCCGCGATACTACTATGAAGGATATTTTCACGCAGACAGTTCCTTTTGGTATGTTGAAAGGAATTATAAAAGAGAAAACATTTTTTAAAGCATCAGCTTACCTTGTGCTGGGTGGTTACAATGCAGGCGATTTCTCGATGAGTGGAAATTTTTACCAGTTTTTCGGGAAACAAAACCATAAAGCCTATCTCAATATTTCGCAAGGTAAAATGCACCCCGAGTATTTCTACAAAAGTTATTATACCGAATATTTCAACTGGAGCAATTCCTTTAATGCACAGAATTTTTTAAAAGGCGAATTCGGGGTGGTACTAAAAGGTTTCGACCTGAATGTGACCTATACCCGCTTAACTAATTATACTTTCCTTAATCAGAATATTCTTCCTCAGCAATATGCTGACGGACTAAATGTACTGGCAGCGCATGTAAGCAAGGAATTCAGATACAGGCACTGGATTACAACTGCATATGTTGCCGGGCAACAAATAACACCCGACAGCATACTTCAACTCCCTGCCGTAATCGGAAAACTGACTATCTGTTACGACGCACTGTTATTTAGCAAAGCACTTCATGCTCAAATCGGTATCAGCGGCACTTATCATTCCGAATGGTTTCAGGATGCATACATGCCGGCATTACGATCTTTTTATAAACAAAGGAGCTATTTATCAGGCAATTATCCTTATCTGGATGCATTTGTCAATCTCAATATCAAGAGAGCACGTATTTTCATAAAATATGAACATTTTAATGCCGGCCTCATGGGATATAATTATATGATAGTCCCCGATTATCCGCAAGCCGACGCTGCACTTAAATTCGGAATATCCTGGTTATTTTTCGATTAAAGGAAAAATACAGATTTAGTTCCGGACATCTCCCCTTGCGCTTCGGCTGCGCTCAGCATGAAGGGGAGACCCTCCAAACTCTCCCTTCTCCCTTCTCCCTTCTCCCTTCTCCCTTCTCCCTTCTCCCTTCTCCCTTCTCCCAGTCCTCTCGTCAACCCATTTCCTCTTCTCCTCGTACTCTACCCTCTCTGCCTCACTGCTTCAAAAACCAGCACTGCCGCCGATGTTGATACATTCAAAGAGTCTGCAATTCCCTGCATGGGGATTATAATCTGTGCATCCGATTTATTAAGCCATTCGGAACTGAGTCCGGTAGCTTCTGTACCCATAACAATGGCTGATGGTCCGCGAAAATCAATTTTATGATAAATACTGGCCGAATCAGTGAGGGCGGCAGCGAAAATTCTGATTTTATGCTTTCTCAGCCAGGTAAGTGCATCACTAGTAGTGCAGCTAACAACCTGTCTGGTAAAAATACATCCGACACCCGATCGGATCGCATTGGGATTATAAATATCTGTAAGCGGATCGCACACAATAACAGCATCCAGTTGTGCTGCATCAGCAGTGCGCATTATGGCACCCAGATTACCGGGTTTTTCAACCGATTCGAGGATAAGAATAAGCGGATCGGGATTTAATTTCAGTTCATTAAGTGTGAGGTTACGCGGAATTGCAAGTGCAATCAGTCCGTCAGACCCTTCGCGGTAAGCAATGCGTTCGAAAGCATGGATACCAACATCAAACACAAGCATTTCAGGGTGCTGGCGGATAAGATACTCACCCCTGCCCTGCCGGTCAACTTCCGGACAAATATACATTTCTTTTATTTCAATCCCCGAGCTTATCGCCCTGCTTATCTCGCGGTATCCTTCGATAACAAAAAGGTTTTGTTCGCGTCGGTCGCGGCTGCCCGACTGTAGTTTCAGTATGTTTTTTATACGTGGATTGGATGGCGATTGAATGGGGTCAGGCATACTTTTTCGATTGGTGTGCCAAAGGTAATGAATTATCGGGGCTTATGCGTGCGACACCAGTGTATGGGCTACATAATATTTTGATGTGCTAGAAACATATTTTGATGTATAAGATTTTAAAGAAATGTAATTCTTTTTGTTAATATCGGATTGAAAATATTCTTTCTCTTACTTTTTGCTTGAACAAAAAGTAACAAAAATTCAAG
>JBBSDC010000174.1:0-8166 GCA_038249705.1 Bacteroidales bacterium
ACCAAGCCACAGCATGGTAGCGCTTAGCGCCATGAAGAATGGATTTTCAGATCAGCTATATTTCACGGATAAAAGAATTTACTTTGCTGGATTAAGTTGCAGGTAATCAGGAACCTGTTCATTCGACAGCATTGTTTCAAGGGTTTCGGCTTTCCGGATCACGTGTGTTTTGTTTTCGTTGTCAATTAAAACGATATTTGGCCGCAAGGTAATAAACTGCATCCACTGCGTCATATTGTATGCACCAACTTTATGCACAACCACATGATTCCCTTTTTCGAGCAATGGCATGGTAATGCTTTCGCGAATTACATCAATATTCATGCAAAGCGGGCCATAGAGCACCATTTCTTCGGTATGCTGCCCAAAGGACTGTGTGGTACTAATCTGGTGATCGTACCAAAATGCTGTGAATAAGGTATTTACTCCAAAATCGAGAACAGTAGCTCTTCGTCCATCCGAAAGACGTTTGGTGGCCAGAACAGTGCCGAGTAAAAAACCAGCATCATCAATAAGCACCCTACCCGATTCCAGAATCAGCAGTGGTAAGTCTTCCTGTTTGAACCCGTAGCCAAGAATTACATCCGTAATAGCATCGGCAAACTGATCGACCGAAGGAATAGTATCAGAACCCGGCAGGTATGCGCCTTTTAGCGTATTGGCCGAAGGGAAGCCACCACCCAGGTCAATATATTGCAATACTTTTTTAAATTTTTCCTTAATACTCCATGTCAGTTCGCAGAGTTTGGTTGCTGCAGTTGCATATGCTGATGGCGAAAGCATAAACGTACCAATGTGGCAGTGCAGCCCTACCAGGTCAAGATGTTCAGAATTGATAATACGGGAAATGGCTGTCCAGGCCTGACCGTTTTCAAAATTAAATCCAAACCTATCCCATTTAGGATAAATACCGGTATCCATATTTACGCGTATAGCGACCCTGGGTTTCAGATTATTTTCCTCGCTCAGTTTGATCAGCGAGTACAGTTCATCGAAATGATCGATATGGATAAGTGAATTGTTGCGGGCTGCGGCAATAAGCTGTTCGTCAGTTTTATCGGGTCCGTTAAAAATAATTTTATTCCCTGGAACCCCATTCCCCAGTGCTTTTTCGTATTCAAAACCTGACACCACTTCAGCCCAGGAGCCTTCCTGATGAAAAATGCGGCAAACGGCATCAAGGTAATTGGTTTTATACGACCAGGCAAACTGAACTTTTGGATAACGTGTTTTGAAAATCCGAGTAGCATTCTGATAATTGCGCCTGATCTGTTTCTCCGAAATTACAAATAACGGGGAGCCAAATTCATTAATCAGGCTTTTTACAGGCACACTTTCGATGTGTGTTACCGGAATATTTTCTGTACGGGTACCGAATTTATTCATGAGCCCTGTGCTCATTTTTTTAATAATCGGCCTTTCATATCTTAGTTTTTCCATGATAAAACAATCTTTTTTAGTATAATTCATAGTAGTGAGTCTAGTATTCAATTTAGTGATTCCCACCTACCCTGAGCGGAGACGAAGGGCATTATTCACTATTCATTATTCATTATTCACTTTTCTAAAGTTCGCCTGTTCCCGAAATCTTTTGAAATTCACTTACATCTGTAATCAAATCCCAGGCGTAGCGGATAAACATTTTACCGACTTGGTATTCATTGAAAGGTTCCACTTTTTGTCCCATTGCCATTTTGACCAGCGACGCCGGCTGGTTTTGACCTGCTGCTGCTGTTAAATAGATCCAGGCAGGAAACCTTGGGTTAACTTCCATAATATAAGGCTTCCCATCTTCCGAATGCATAATTTCAAGTTCGCATCCACCCCGCCATTTTGTAACTTCTATAAATTTACGGGCGAGTTCGATAAACGATGAATCGTCAATTGTAATACCCGACCAGGCTTTCCCTTTATCAGTGATATAGAGTTTTCGCATGGGGATTACACTTATCGCATTTCCTTCGCCATCGCCCAAAGCGGCAACATTTATTTCGGTACCTTTAATAAACTCCTGAACTATGATTGGCAAGCCCCATTTAGCCTGTATTTTGTAAAATGCCTTTTCCGCCTGCTCAAGAGTATTAACTATAATGGCATCGTAAAATTTACCTTTTACAACCATCGGATACCCCATTTTTTCGGCAGTTGCTTTCATATCTTTTACCTCATGAATAATTTTATCCTCAGGCACCATTAAACCGTGTTTTTTACCAAACTCAAATAATTTCACTTTATCACGTGCCTCAAACTGATGTAGATCGGGCAGAAAGGAGCGAATCCCAACATTAGCCAGCTTGTCTCTCAGTTTTATAAAATTGAAAAGTTCGGCATCAAAATTCGGAATTACCAGATCAATTTTTTCGCGCTCGTGAATGTACAACAACCGCCCCATCAGCGCATCAGTTCCGGCTGAAGGATATGGAATCTGATAAGTTTTATCAACAATATCGTGCATATACGAACCCGGTTCGAGCGATTCGTACGAAAGGCCAATAATACGGACTTCGAAATCCGTGCATTCGCGGATAGCGCGAATTACGGCTACACCCGGGCCCGGACTGTCAATGGCATTTAAACCGGTAACGGCAATTACAATTTGCTTATCGGAGATAGGGTCTCTGTTTTCGGCTTGGGCTTTCATGGCTTATAAACAGTTGATTTTAAAGTAATTTGAGTTAATTTTTTATTACCACTTTCAATCTGTGCAGGTGCTTACGATCTGGTATTCTGTATCATGTTTTGGTTGTACGTAAACACTTTTTACATTCGCAATCGTTATCAGCAGGACGCAAATCAGCAGGAATTATTTTCTGACGGATAGTTTGTACGTTTCCGATTTAAACTCGCCCGACTCAATCCTGTAAAAATACATTCCGTCAGACATATCGTTGGTTTGAATAACTATAGTATCGAATGTACGATCAACAACAAATGACTTCACCAAATTGCCGCTTACGTTATAAACATTTAGTTCAGCCATGTTAACATTTACCGGCAGAGTGTAAGGAATTGTAACAGAATTAGATGTCGGGTTTGGAAAAGCATTTCGCAACGAAAACCTGTTAATGCCAGTCAATTCACTAATACGTGTTGCTTCTTGCCCTGGAATTGAATACACATTTGTATTAATCTTTTCAGGAAAAACTGAAAAATCATATTCCCATACAAGAAGTTTTGATCCGGTTTGAGCAGAGTAAATATTAGAGTAACCTCCACCCGGCACAGTAAGCAGTAGCGTTCCCGATTCGTTTGCAATACGAGTATCATACGTATAATAAGCAAGCGATGAATTGTAGTTACACGACACATAAAGCATCTCAATTGAGTTATCGGTATTAAACAGATTTTCGCTGACAAACTGAATATCGCACAGATAATAGTTGGCCGGGATACTCAGATTTATCGTTTTCCATAACGTATGATCGTTATTATACAACTTGCACTGGCTGTTCGACACGTCCATAGCGTAATATTTATACCCTGCAACAGGCAGATTAATATAAGCAGTCGATACTCCGGTGTATGTGTGCTCAGGGGTTACCTGGCTTTTTAAACCGGAAGCCGCAGCCATCAAAAAGATGAAAATAAATGCGATTTGTTTCATAAAAACAGTGTTAGGAAAGGTTCTTTTAGTTGTTGAATTATTAATTTTTTGATGAGTTCAGGTTGAAGGTTAATAGTGGATTTAAGTAGCTCAACTGTAATTTTTCTTACGGATTTAAACGAATTACTTAAATAACATCCATTACCATTTTTTATATTCGTAGGCTGTTATTCTAATATTGCAGCTTCTTTAAGTTGCGACACAAAATCATCAAGATCCTTTTCGAACTGGTGTTTATCCACATCGTACTTCGAGCAGATTGTATCGATAATTTCAGTCAGAGGCGTTTCAGCCTTGAGCAACGAAATTACTTCCGTACCGGTTGAGTTAGTAGTAAAAGAATCACCTGTACCCGGATTAAAAACAAATCCTTCTTCGCTGGTGGCAATATTTTTTCTGAGTTTCATGACATTTATTTTTATTATTCGTCAGGCAAGAATGAAAGCTAAACTATTTTTCCTTCATTCCTGAGCAACAAAGATAATTTGAGGAACAGCTGCATAAAAACGATTTCAGCAAGCCCTCGCTTCATTTCAGTAGAAACGCTGATTTAACAGGTAAATCAAAATTGAATGAGAAACATTTTGTGTAAACAGTACTTCATCTCAAAGATCACTTTCGGTAACAGTCAATAAAAATCAGATCGCAATGCTAAAATCACGAAATTCGCGTAATTGGATTTACACGTCCTAAGCTCTTTAAATATTTTGTCAAAAAAATGGCAGAGCAACATAAATAAAAAAGGATCAGAAGAATTTGACTATGAAACGACTCATGCTTCCCGATTTACTCAAAGGACTTGCAGCACTGTTTATGGTTCAGATCCATATCACCGAACTATTTATGGATGTGGCCGGAAGGGAAAGTTTATTTGGGAAAACCTCCTTGTTTCTGGGAGGGCCTTTCGCTGCTGTGGTTTTTATGCTTGTTATGGGATATTTTTTTGGCAGCAACAAAAGCACATTAACACAAAGCATGTTTCGGGGAGTAAAAATATTCATCCTTGGATTTTTACTGAATTTTGGCTTGAATTTTCATTTGCTGCTTAAAATCAGGTTTGCCGACTGGCCTTATAATCCGTTGGAATACCTTTTTGGCGTCGATATTTTATCCCTTGCCGGGCTGAGCATTATTGTGCTTGCCGGCATTAAATCCATCAAAAAAGGGCAGGAAACAGTTGCTCTGCTATTACTTGTGGCAGTTACGGCATTAACAGGTTTCATGAACCTGATGCTAACCTCAGATAATCATTACTACATATTGCCGTTTATTGCCGGTAACTATCCGTGGTCATATTTCCCGCTTTTCCCATGGCTGGCATACCCGCTGGCAGGATTTATCTTTGCTCAGCACGAACTCAGGATCAAACTCTTTTCCGAAAGGAACAAAACAGCTTCAATTATTATAATTTCGGCAGTTGCCACAGGGGTTTTGCTTTACGCCAAACAAGGCTTAAATACAACCATTAACCTCCCGGCCTATTATCATCATACATTCCTGTTCTTTCTGTGGGCAATAGGATTATCAGCTCTTTGGGCACTTTCGATCAAATTTATACTGAAACTTTTCCCCGAAACAGTTGTAACCGAATTCTTTTGCTTTATCGGGAAAAACATAACCCTTTTTTATGTAGTCCAATGGCTGATAATCGGGAATATTGCAACAGCAATTTATCAAACTCAAAATATCGGTCAATACAAGTATTGGTTTATCGGTATACTTACGGCTTCGGTTTTGTTTACCTTTTTAATTAAAAAAATACAGTTGAAATTATTTCAAAAACCGAAAAATAAGGTGCTTTAAAATGTGCTTCAGTGAAAAGGTAAAAACAACTAATTTCTAATAAATAAGACTACCAGCTTTACTAAACCAGAAATGTTTTATCCACAAACTCCTGAAATTTCTCTTTATACTGCTCGCCTACAGGGATATAAACATTATGATCGAAAACTATCCTGTTTCGTTCAATCACTTTTATACGATCGAGATTCACTATAAATGAACGGTGAACACGCATAAATTTGTCTTTCGGCAATTGCTCTTCCATCGTTTTAAGCCGGATAAGAGTTGTAACAGGCTCATCATTAACTAAATGAATTTGAATATATTCGTTGGCGCTTTCAATATATTTTATTTCGGATAAGAATATACGTACCATTTTGTATTCCGATTTTACAAAAAGGCTGTCCTGGGTGGTTTGAACGGATTCCTGCTGTTTATGATTGAGCTCGAACCAGGTTTTCGCTTTGTTGGCCGACTTCAGGAAAACTGCGTAACTGATTGGTTTTAGCAAATAATCAAGCGCATCAACCTGGAAACCTTCAATAGCATATTCGCTGTAGGCTGTGGTAAAAATGATCTGTGGCTTTTGCATGAGCGATTTTACAAAATCCAGTCCGTTGAGGTCGGGCATGTTAATATCCACAAACATAAGGTCCACCTCGTTGTCTGCCAGAAACTCAATAGCATCGAAAGCACTGCGGCAAAGCGCCACTGCTTCCAGAAACGGTGTTTTTTCGATGTAGGAGCTTATTTGCTTCAGAGCAAGAGGCTCATCGTCAATTGCTATGCATTTTATTATCATAAACAGGTATGGTTAACTGTACTTCATATTCCTTTTCGTTCTCATGGATTTTGAGCGAATAATCGGTCCCGAAAAGCAGTTCGAGGCTTTTTTTAATATTGGCCAAACCAATGCCCGAATATCCTTTTTCACTGGTTTCCTTAGCCTTGAAACGGCTGTTGCGGATTACGCAATTCAGTTTCCCGTTGATTTGTTCTAAGCTAAACAGAACAAACGATTCCACCTGGTAACTTACACCATGTTTAAAAGCATTTTCGAGAAACGAAATAAAAAGCATGGGCGGAATCGGAATATCGCGAATTTCATCAGGAAGCGTCAAAGTAACCGTAACATTTTCGGGAAACCGCAACTTCATTAAAGTGATATAACTTTCGATAAAAGCAATTTCTTTTTTTAATGTTGTTTGTCCGTGTGCCGTATCGTAGAGCAAGTAGCGCATCATGGTCGATAACTGAATAATCGTATTTTTAGCATCTTCTGCATTTATATCGATAAGCGCATGGATGTTGTTGAGTGTATTCATAAAAAAATGCGGGCTCACTTGGTGCCTCAGCAGAGCAAGTTGAGTTTTTAGTTGCTCTTTTTCCAGGTCTTTACGCTTGTTCTCTTCCTTGAGCCATTGCGAAACCATTTTAAAAGATGTACTTATTCCTACAACAAGAACTGCAATGATAAAATTATCAAGAAACAGCATGAACACCGATTTCTGCTCAGGCTGAGTAACCGGCTGATACCCCATTGGCGGCGGCATGCCCGGGCCTAATTCCATTGGTGGCATTCCCGGACCCAGCTCCATGGGTGGCATGGACATTGGCTGTCCCGGAGCCAGGAGCATCCGGATGGTTATTGTTAAACCAACTACAGCAACGGTAGCAAATAAGGCAGAAAAAATATAAAACCGGTATTTCTTTTGAAATAAAAACCGTGGAACCAAAACCAATGTATTGAGCAGAAACAGCAATAAAAAGGAGAACATCCTGATCCATTCGCCATAAACCCTGCCCCAGTAAACGGTATTATCTATACGGTGAAAAAAGAATGGCATTGCAAATACTGCCGTCCAGATAACACCAAAAACTATTACTTCGATAATCCGGATATTGAGTATTTTTTCTCTCATTTTTAAAAATTACAGAAACCGATGCTTCAACTACAAAGATAGGTTCAGTGGCATTCATTAACAAATTATATCAGCAGAATGCCCTAAAAGTTAAATATAACAGCATGATATGTCAGCAAACCTTATTTATTCCGGATGCACTTTAACCGATCAATCAGCCAATATCACCGTTAATATTCACGATTACACATATTTTAATGCAACCACCTATTATTCTGAATCAAAAGACAGTAATAATTTATGTTATTTGTAACATTTTTAACACTTTCACGTCTTTAACTAAAAATCTTTTATGCCGAAGATTCTTACCTTTTTATTTGTACTAATACTACATTTTGCTGCTTTTTCGCAGAACAAATCCTATACAACAAAAAGGATAAATACAGCTCCTCCGGCAATTGACGGAAAACTCACTGACGACTGCTGGAAACTCATTGAATGGGGAGGCGATTTTATACAATTTGAACCATACGAAAACGCACTTCCCAGTCAGAAGACAATTTTTGCCATTCTTTACGACGACGACAATTTATACGTCGCTATCAGAGCTTTCGATAGCGTGCCCGAAAAAATTAACAAACGGCTTTCGCGCCGGGATGATGATGATGGCGATTGGGTCGGAATTGTAATCGACAGTTACGAAGACAAAATGACCGGTTTCAGTTTCAGTGTTACTGCAGCCGGTTCGAAAATGGATAAAATTTTTACCAATGACACTGATGAGGACGATAGCTGGGATCCGATATGGTATGTAAAAACAAGTGTGGACGACGAAGGCTGGAACGCGGAAATGAAGATCCCTTTGTCGCAACTCCGTTTTACAAAGAAACACAGCTACGAGTGGGGCGTTGAAATTGC
>JBBSDC010000175.1:0-7861 GCA_038249705.1 Bacteroidales bacterium
AGGCGCTTCTTCAACAATTTTCTGATAGCGGCGCTGTATGCTGCATTCGCGTTCGAAAAGATGAACTACGTTACCAAAATTATCACCAAGTATCTGGAATTCAATATGCCTGGGCTCAGCCAGATATTTCTCAACGTAAACGGTTCCATCGGCAAAGTAGTTTTTTGCTTCGCGCGAAGCAGCTTCGAGCGCACTGGCGAGGCTTTCCTTGTCGTTAACAATGCGCATTCCTTTGCCACCACCTCCACCGGCTGCTTTTACCAGAACAGGAAACCCGATTTCATCCACCTTGCCGAGAATTGTGGCAGCATCACCCGATAAACCTCTGGTAACCGGAATGTTAATTGATGTAACAAAATTCCGTGCTTCCACTTTGTTTCCCATTACTTCCATTACATGCGCTTCGGGGCCAACAAAAATAATCCCCGCTTCGTTACAGGCTTTTACCAAAGCAGGATTCTCCGAGAGAAAACCATACCCCGGATGCAGGGCATCGCAATGACTGCTTTTCGCAATATGAATAATTGCAGGAATATTCAGATAAGTTTCGGAAAGTTCAGATTTGCCAATGCAATAGGCTTCGTCAGCAAAACTATGATGCAGGCTGCTTTTATCAATTTCGGAATAGATGGCAACGGTTCGGATGCCCATTTTTCGGGCTGTGCGGATAATGCGGACGGCTATTTCGCCTCGGTTGGCTATAAGGAGCTTTTTTATCATTTCGGATGGCGGATTGTGGATTGCGGATTGGGGATTGTGGATTGGGGATTGCGGATTTACTTACTAAGATTATTTTTAACAGTTTTAATTGAAGCAACAGTTTTTGAAAGGATCTCATTAGCTTCCTTTTTAATAATAGCTATTTCTTCATTTTGAGTTACCATTTGCAATTCTTCAATAATTTCAAGCCAAAAAATTGTTTCATCACACTCTTCTTCAACTATTCCCATTTTTTGAGATGAAGTCTCTCTGTGATTTCGCTCTGCACGCTGCCCTGTAGTTTGCAGCAACTGATGTGGCCGATCTGATGATCTGATTTGAAATTACTTTGCTTTCCTGGCTCATCGGAAATTTCTTTGTTAATCTTATTACACTGATGGCCATCAGCTTAGTTCTTTGTTGAAGTTCAAATTTATCCATAATCAGTGCCTAAAGCATATTCATAAAATCAACAATCAAATTTGCTCGCTGAAATCCGCATTCCGAAATCCGAAATTTTATTCAACCCATTTCGGTTTTCGTTTTTCCAGGAACGCGGCCATGCCTTCCTGTCCTTCTTCCGAAGCACGGATTTCGGCAATCATTTGGGCGGTGTAAGATAGTGCTTCGTTTAAATCAATATGATTTACTACTTTATCAATCAGGTTTTTACAATGAGTTATTGCAGCCGGTCCGCTGGTTAAAAGCATTTGCACCATCTGATCAACATAATCGTCAACCTGATCAGCAGGCAACGATTTATTCACCAGTTTATACTTTTCTGCTTCCTGTCCGGTGATACGACGGCCTGTAAGCATAAGTTCGCGGGCACCGTATTCGCCAACCCTTTTAATCACATAAGGTGAAATACAAGCAGGCACAATTCCGATTTTTACTTCGCTGAGCGAAAACACAGTATCATTATCGCAAACAGCAATATCGCAGGCTGCAAGCAAGCCATTAGCTCCTCCGATTGCAGCACCGTGAACCACAGCAATAGTAGGTTTCGGGGATGAATAAATGGAGTAAAAACATTCGGAAAGCCTGAAACTTTCTGCGTAATTCTGCTCGTAGCTATATTTGGAAACATCGCGCATCCAATTCAGATCAGCACCGGCACAAAAGGATTTCCCTTCGCCTTTAAGAATAATGACGCGGATATCATCCATTATCCCAACTTCACGAAAAGCATCCGTAAGCTCGGCAATCATAACTTCATTGAATGCATTCCGGATATCAGGACGGTTAAGCTGAATGGTAGCTATGCCTTTTCCTGTTTCAAGCTTTATTGTAGTATATTTGCTCATATTAGTGTTTTTTTAACGCAAAGGCGGAAGGGTAAGCAAGGAGCGCAAAAAGTTGATATGTTGAGATTGAGAGATTTGATGAGCCTGATGGTTTAATTCCAAAATACAAAATGTAAAATCCGAAATTGAAAACTACATCCTGAAAACGCCGTACTTCGTCTCTTCCCAGTGCTTATTCATGGATGCGGCAATTCCCATTGCCAGAATCTTTCGTGTATCCACAGGGTCAATAATGCCGTCGTCCCAAAGGCGGGCAGTGCTGAAATAAGCGGAACCTTCTTCTTCGTATTTCCTGAGGATTGAGTTTCGCAACTCTTCACGATCGGCATCAGCAAGTGTGAGACCTTTGGCTTTGAGTTGTTCTTCCTTAACAGTGATCAGAACGCCGGCAGCCTGTTCGCCACCCATTACGCTGATTTTCGAATTGGGCCACATAAACAACAGCCTTGGTTCGTAAGCCCTGCCTGCCATGGCATAGTTTCCGGCACCGAAAGAACCACCAAAAACAACTGTGAATTTAGGTACACGCGCATTTGCTACAGCATGAACCAGTTTGGCTCCATCGCGCGCAATTCCCCGGCGTTCGTATTCCTTACCAACTATGAAACCGGTAATATTCTGCAGAAATAGAATCGGGACATTCCTTGAAGTACAGAGTTCAATAAAATGAGCACCTTTCAGAGCTGTTTCGGAAAACAAAACTCCGTTGCTGGCCAGTATTCCAACCGGCATTCCCATAATATGTGCAAAACCAGTTACAATTGTTGGTGCATATTTAGCTTTAAACTCGTGAAAACGGCTGCCATCCACAATACGTGCAATAATTTCGTGTGCATCGACAGGCTTGCGTAAATCAATGGGTGCAATTCCGTATAGTTCCGACGGATTGTAGTAGGGTTCCTCAACCGGAACAAATTCAAGAAATTGCCTTGCAGGTTTCTTAAGGGTCGAAAAAATATCACGGCAAATCTGGAGGGCATGGCTGTCGTTTTCGGCAATATGATCGGCAACTCCCGAAATGGATGTATGAACTTCGGCTCCGCCAAGTTCTTCAGCAGTAACTTCTTCACCTGTAGCAGCTTTCACCAAAGGAGGCCCGCCAATAAAAATGGTTCCCTGGTTACGGACAATGATCACTTCGTCACTCATTGCAGGAACATAAGCTCCACCGGCAGTGCATGAGCCCATCACGACCGAAATCTGCGGAATTCCTTCTGCCGACATGCGTGCCTGGTTAAAAAAGAAACGCCCGAAATCATATTTATCAGGAAAAACATTCGCCTGCTCAGGCAGAAAAACACCACCCGAATCAACCAGATAGACACATGGAAGATGATTTTCCATGGCGATTTCCTGCGCCCTTACATGCTTTTTGATGGTTTCGGCAATATATGTGCCACCTTTTACTGTTGCATCGTTAGCCACAATCATGGTTTCGCGGCCATGAATTACACCAATGCCTGTTATAATTCCGGCTGAAGGAAAGCCGTTATCGTACATTCCATAAGCCGCCATTGTCGAAAGTTCGAGAAACGGCGTATCCGGGTCAATAAGATGATCGATACGCTCACGAGCCAGGAGTTTACCTCTTTCCTTATGACGGCTTACTATCGGCTGTGGCGATCCGTTGACCACTCCATGCAAATTATTGCGGTATTGCTGCATGATATGCCCGTAGGCTTCGAGGTTCGCGAGGTATTCGGGCGAATGGATGTTGATTTTTGATTCAATCCTGTACAAAACAATAAGGTTTAAATGAAAGGATTATAAAATTCATTCATTACCCTGGCACAAAAAATGCGACGGATAAGAATATCTAAATTACAAATAAATCTGAATGTGAGCGAAATTATTGATTTATTTATTCACTTTTATGAATATGAAGTGTTCACCCGCGGGTTAAAGCATCTGCCAAATTCATAGTCTCCTTAACTTTTATTCCTTTCTCCGTTATTTCGAGTGTACAGCATTCGTGATAAGCGTCATGCTCAAAAAACAAAATATAATTGTTCGTAACTGCTTCGTTCATAAACGATTCTTTCTCGGTGAGAGAAAGTAGCGGCTGGGTATCGTAACTCATAATATAAGGCAATGGCACATGCGAGGACGTTGGCGTTGTGTCAGCCATAAAAACTACCGTGTGGTTACCGGTTTTAATAAAAGGAATGGCTTGCCCTACGGTATGACCGTTGTAAATCCGTACTTCGAAACCGGGAATCAGTTCAAAAGGGCCATCAAATAATTTCAGTTTACCGCTTTCGTAAACGGGCATCATATTTTCGTGTAAAAACGAAGCTTTCTCGCGGCGGTTTGGCCGGGTTGCCCAATCCCATTGCGGTTTGCTAAGCCAATGAGTCGCATTTGGAAACGTTAATTCAAATGCGGTTCGGTCGCTGTTGTATTTAACGGTGCCTCCGCAATGATCGAAATGCAGATGAGTTAGAAAAACATCGGTTATATCTTCCGGGTTAAAGCCGGCTTCCTTCAACGAACCGATCAAACTATGATTGCCATTCAAATGATAATGCCCGAAGAATTTTTCGTCCTGTTTATCCCCTATTCCGTTATCAATCAATATCCTGCTGTCGCCTTCAACTACAAGCAGGCAACGCATGGCGAGGTTTATCAGGTTGTTTTCGTCAGAAGGGTATGCTTTGTTCCAGAGTGATTTTGGAACCACACCAAACATAGCGCCGCCATCGAGTTTGAAATTACCGGTGTGAACAGGGAATAATTGCATTGTGTCGTTAATTAAAATGAGATACTAAGAACACAAACTTATGCAAAATGTTGTTGATGAGTATATTTTTCATTTCAATAAGTCAGGGAATTCTCAGACGCTTTGTTGCCTTATTTTAATAGCTTTTTGAAACAGCTTCATAACTTGGCATCTATAATTTTACATGGAATTTGAAATTATTGAAAAGATCTGTCCACCATCCATTTAAATATTTTATCTCCTTTAGCAACAAATTGGTGTATTTATATATAAATTCGAATGTTTTTAGAACCCTTCTTCATGTTAAAAGAAAACTACACAAAATTTGTATGGAACAGTATACTCGAAAACTGGGATCGTACCGCTTTTACCAATTACGAATCAGGAAGTTATACATATGGCGAAGTCGGGAAGAGTATTTATTATCTGCAAAAGCTTTTTAATAAATGCGGACTGAAGAAAGGCGATAAAGTTGCCCTGATTGGTAAAAACTGTGGTGAATGGGCTATTGCTTACCAGGCAATTGTAACTTATGGTGCCGTAATTGTTCCTATTTTGCCCAACTTTACACCTAACGATGTACAGCACATTATCAACCATTCGGAAAGTATTATGCTTTTCGCCAATAAGGCAAATTGGGATGTGCTTGATGCGGACAATTTACCCAGGCTTAAATCAGTAATTTCTCTCGATGATTTTTCGCCGCTTTTAACGCGCACAAAGCATTCCGCTGAGCATATCAATACATTCAAAAGCCTGCTAAGTAAGGAATTTGTAAAGGAAAAACTTCCTAAACAGATTATCCCGAACAACGAACTATTTGCTATTATTTACACTTCGGGAACTACCGGTTTTTCGAAAGGTGTTATGCTTACGCACAATAATATTACCGGCAATATGGTGTATTCACGTACTTATATGCCTTTGGTTTCGGGTGATCATATCCTTAGTTTTTTGCCTCTTGCACATGCTTACGGTTGCGCCATCGAATTCCTGTACCCATTTACCTGTGGATGCCACGTTACTTTCCTTGGCAAAATGCCTACGCCCCAACTGTTGCTTAAAGCATTCGCCGAAATAAAGCCGCGCCTTATCCTTTCGGTTCCGCTGATTATCGAAAAGATTTTCAAGAAACAAATAAAACCTGTGCTGGAAGAGACCAAGGTGAAGTTCCTGATGAAAATTCCCTTTATGGATAACATCATCCTGGGGAAGATAAAAACAAAACTTACCGAGAGCTTTGGCGGAAATTTTCATGAAATTGTGATTGGTGGCGCTGCTTTAAACGAGGAAGTACAGGAAGTGTTGCGTAAAGCAGGTTTTGCTTTTACAATAGGCTATGGCATGACCGAATGCGGACCGCTGATCAGTTATGCCGGCTGGCGCGATGCCCGGTTTAATTCAGCCGGACGTTGTGTCGATCAGCTCGAAATGCGCATCGATTCGCCTGATCCTGAAAATGTAGTCGGCGAAATACTAGTGCGTGGCGAAAATGTGATGAAAGGTTATTACAAAAATGAAAAAGCAACCCGCGAAATCCTCGACCGCAAAGGATGGCTGCACACCGGTGATCTCGGAACCATGGATAGCGACGGATTTCTTTATATCAAAGGCCGGAGCAAGAGTATGATTTTAGGCCCCTCGGGGCAAAACATTTATCCCGAAGAAATTGAAGCCCGTATCAATGCTTTCCCGTTGGTGCAGGAATCCATCGTAGTGGATCGCAAGGAAGGCCTCGTTGCGCTTATTTATCCCGATATGGAAATGGTGGATGCAAAAAAAATGAAAGAACATTCGCTGGAAGCAATTATGGAAGTGTATCGAAAACACCTCAATAAAGAAATCCCCAGCTATATGCAAATAGCACGTTTCCAGGTTGTTTCGAGTGAATTTGAAAAAACACCCAAGCGGAGTATTAAACGGTTTTTATATAGTTAGTTTATAGCTGCTGAAGCGGGATTATTTTACTGGACGAAGAGACGGGAGACGGAAGTCGGGAGACGGAAGGAAGGTAAATTGTAATTACCGCGAAACCTCACCCCCGTCTTTCTCCTTGAAAAAAGGTGAGAGGTGACTACAGCCCGATAATTTGTTTACTCACAATGAACCTATGGCCCGATTAAATGCTTGCTCGCATAAAATTCGTCATTCGTAAATCGTCATTCGTAAATCGCATTATTACCAGCTCTCGCGCCTTGCTATTTGGCCTCAGCCTCAACAGAAACAACAAACTTCAATTTTTAAACAGGCTCTATCTGATTCTGTTGTAATTTTGTATCGTCTGCAACTAATAAAGTTGCTGAAAACTACTCTTATGCGAAAACCTTTCCTTTTTATCTCTTTACTGTTCAGCCTATTCGTTGCTAATGCACAAACATTTTCCGGCAGTGGCGGAGTAATTCCTGCCGACGGAACGCCGGCCTATTATTCCATAGTGCCTACTTCGCTTATCGGTTCCATACTAACTAAAAACTTTGGTGTGCTTACTGTTTGCATAAACTTAAACCATCCCAATGTTTCCGACCTCGAAGTGGCTTTGATTTCGCCCGATGGAACAAAAGTTATGCTTACTTATGCCAATGGTGGCAATGGCAATAATTACACCAATACCTGTTTTAATGATAATGCGGGCACACCGGTAAAAGACGGATCGGCACCATTCAGCGGATCATATACGCCTGATGAAATGCTCGGATATGTTAACAACGGTCAAACAGCTTACGGAACTTGGCAACTCTACGTAAGCGATTTGAATCCATGGGTTAACAACGGAATGTTTATCAGCTGGAGTATTACTTTCGGGCCTAATGCGACAGCTCCTTTAGAATTTACCTCCTCAAATCTGCCTATTGTAATTATCGATACCGAAGGACAGCAAATTCCTGACGATCCTAAAATTCCAGGCGGAATGAAAATAATCATAAACAACCAAGGATTACGAAACTATCTGACTGATACCCCCGAATTCGATGGAGCGATAGGAATAGAAGTGCGCGGTTCGAGTTCGCAGATGTTCCCTAAAAAGAGCTATGGACTCGAAACCTGGGACTTTCAGGGAAACAGCATCGACACTTCACTGATGGGAATGCCTTCGGAAAGTGACTGGATACTGAATGCCAATTATACCGACAAATCC
>JBBSDC010000176.1:0-7749 GCA_038249705.1 Bacteroidales bacterium
AACCTCCGGTGCAACCGGAGGTTATTGTGTTGCAGCAGATCAACCCCGAAGTGGGTTGAATATCTTTATTGCACTGCTATTGAACCCCTTCAGGGTTCTGGCTTTTGTGTTTTTTATTATCCACAAGTTTCACTGGTGGTAATAAAATTAAAACCCTTCAGCATAAGGCGCAAAGGATTTTACAAAGTAGTAAAAAAAAACATGCACCTGATTCCATAAATAAATTGCTATCTGGTTGTATGTTGGTCATATATGTGTTTTTCAGCAGACCCTAATTACGCAGGCACACCCATCCTACTTCACCACCTTCATTTCATCCACCAAATATCCTGCTCCGGCATACTTATCTACAACAAACAGTACGTAGCGGATATCTACATTTATAGTACGTTGCAGGTTTACATCAAATTGAATATCGCTGCTCATGGCTTCGGAATTGCCATCGAAAGCCACACCAATCAACTCGCCATTTGCATTTATTACCGGGCTGCCCGAATTACCGCCAGTTATATCATGCGTTGTAAGAAAACAAACATGCATAACGCTATCATCGGCATAAGGTCCGAAATTCTTGTTTAAAAATAACTCTTTCAACCTGGGCGAAACAATAAACTCTTCATTCGAAGGATCTTCCTTTTCCATTACGCCCTCCAGTGTAGTGTAATAATCGGCAAAAAGCGCATCAGCCGGTTTGTAGGGTTTTACGCTGCCATACGTTAAACGCATGGTGCTGTTGGCATCGGGATAAAAAACGGTTCCCGGGTTCATTTCGCGCAAGCCGGCAATATAGTTGCGTCGGGCTGCCGAAAATTTGTCCTCATCGAGCATTTGCGCCAGGCGCGAAACCATATATGATGTAATAAATGAATTTGCAGCTAAAAAGGCGGGATCTTTTTCGAGAGTTTTCTTTTTCGGATGATTTAAAAATTCCATCAACTTTGCTTCGGATGCAAAAATGGAACGATCGAAAATATAATCTACATACCGGCTGATATCGCCTTTGAATTTCTTTCGGATAGTTTCGTAACAATCAGGAATATATTGTGTTGCAACATTTTTGGAATACAAAGTGAGCATATTTTTCATCATTTCCTTTTCCAGTTCCGGATTAAAGGTTTTATAAAATTTCGCAGCTCTTGTTTTATTTATAGAAATCATTTCGCTGAAATCAGTTGAATCGAACCGGCTTGCAAGTTCACCGGTTTGAAATGCAATATAGAGAATACGTGTATCCTGCAGGATTTCGCCTGTATAAATAAGGGCTTCGTTGGCGCGGGTTTCAGCAGATGTTTTGTAAACGGCAGCAAAATCCTCCATTACATTCCCGTACCGGGCTTTGCGGCTTTCGTCGGCGTTAAGCCAGGCCACAAAATCGTCTTCCGTTTTCTTCTTATCATCATACACTTTCAGGCGTTGCAAAGCTTTGCTTTCCTGAAGCGATTTTTTCCAGAAATTTCCGAGGTACGCATAATTTCCTGCATACGCTATCCGTGTAGCATCATCGGCATCCATATATTTCTTCATCACTTCCATTTTAGCCCATTTGGCTTTGATATCGGCAGGATTCGATTGTGTGAGTTTTTCGTTAATTCCGTAAGAAGTAAGATAGCGGTCGGTAGCTCCCGGATAACCGAGTATCATTGAAAAATCGCCTTCTTTAATACCGGCCAGCGAAACAGGAAGGAAATGCTTTGGAGCATATGGCAAATTGGTTTTTGCGAATTCAGCAGGTTTACCATCAGCGCCAGCATAAACGCGCAACAGGCAGAAATCGCCGGTATGCCGCGGCCACATCCAGTTATCAGTATCGCCGCCAAACTTGCCTATTGACGAAGGAGGTGCACCTACCATGCGAATATCCTTAAATGTTTGGTACACAAACATATAATATTCATTTCCTTCGAACATACTTTCGACAGTAACTTCATACCCTGTTTCAGCTTCCTTTTCTTCAATAATTTTATCGGATGCAATTTGCACGGCTAGTCCTCTTTCGCCTTCCTCCATACCGGGAGTAACGGCTGCAAGTACCAGAGCCGTAACATCTTCCATACGGATGAGGAATGAAACCGTTTTATCGGGTATTGGAAGTTCTTCTTCCGGGCGCATAGCCCAGAAACCATCAGTTAGGAAATCACTTCCTACCGAACTTTGTTCAGCAATTGCTTCGTATCCACAGTGGTGGTTGGTTATCAGCAAACCTTTTGGCGAAATAATGGAACCGGTGCAACCGCCATAATCAAGCGAAACAATAGCATCTTTAACACAAGCCTGGTTCACACTGTATATTTGCTCAGCCGTAAGTTTCAGCCCGGCTTGCTGCATAGCGCTGATATTATATTTGCTGATAAGCCCCGGCAGCCACATGCCTTCGTCGGCTTTGGCAAAAAGACTAAATATTAATACGTAAACCAGTAATAATAATTGCTTGATTGATTTCATGAATGTTATGTTTTGTTAGGTTTTGGAATTTGGCTTTTGGATTTCCGGGGTGCAATTTACAATTAATGCTATTACCTGTTGAATAAAAATGCGAATGACGATTTACTATTTTCATTCGTAAATCGTCATTCGTAAATCGTCACTCGTAAATCGTAAATCGTCATTCGTCATTCGTAAATCGTAAATCGTAAATCCTTTCCTATATGGTTTTACTTCGACATCCGTTTTCGTTCGTATTCTTTCAGGAATATTTTGCGAAGACGCATGGATTTAGGTGTTATCTCAACCATTTCGTCAATCTGAATATATTCCAGTGCTTCTTCGAGTGTAAATTTAACAGCTGGCGGCATTCGCACAGCTTCGTCTTTAGCGGTAGTACGGAAGTTGGTCATTTGCTTGGCCTTGCTGATATTGACTCCAAGGTCGTTATCGCGCGAATTTTCGCCTACAATCTGTCCTTCATATATCTGATCGAAAGGCTCAACAAAAAACCTTCCGCGATCGGTAAGTTTATCAATACTGTAAGCGGTTGTCATACCGGTATCAATGCTAATCAATACACCGCATAAGCGTTGTGGCAAAGCACCTTTCCATGGCTCGAAAGCTTTGAAACGATGCGCAATAATAGCTTCGCCGGCAGTAGCTGTAAGAACAGCATTTCGTAAACCAATAATGCCACGCGAGGGGATTACAAATTCCAGGTGAAGTAAATCTCCTTTGGGAGTAATGCCCTGCAATTCGCCTTTGCGTTGTGTAACCAGTTCAATTACTTTTCCCGAAACTTCCTGCGGTGTATCCACTATCAGTAATTCGATAGGCTCGCATTTTACACCGTCAATTTCTTTAACAATTACCTGTGGCTGACCCACTTGCAATTCGTATCCTTCGCGGCGCATAGTTTCGATAAGGATCGAAAGGTGCAGAATGCCGCGGCCAAATACAATAAACTGGTCCGACGAACCGGCTGATTCAACGCGTAATGCAAGATTTTTCTCTGTTTCTTTAGCGAGACGTTCGCTTAGATGGCGCGAAGTAACAAATTTGCCTTCCTTGCCAAAAAACGGGGAATTGTTAATGGTAAAAAGCATACTCATAGTAGGCTCATCGATATGAATATCGGGAAGCCTTTCAGGAGTTTCAGGATCGGTAACGGTGTCGCCGATATCAAAGCTTTCAAGACCAACCAATGCGCAAATATCGCCCGAATGCACCGACTGCACTTTTACCCGACCCAAACCGGAAAAGGAATACAGCTCTTTAATTTTCGACTTAGTAATTGTACCATCCCTTTTAACAAGCACTACATTCATCCCTTCCCTTACTTCACCGCGCGAAACGCGCCCTATAGCGATACGGCCTACATACGAACTGTAATCGAGTGAGGTAATCTGCATTTGTAATGGTCCTTCGGGAATTGGAGCCTCGGGAATATATTTTATGATAGCATCGAGTAACGGGAAAATATTATCAGTTTCTTCGAGCCAAGTGGTATTCATCCATCCTTGCTTACTCGAACCGTAAATGGTTTGAAAATTAAGCTGTTCGTCGGTAGCTTCGAGATTGAAAAACAGTTCGAAAACCTGCTCCTGAACTTCATCGGGGCGACAGTTTTCTTTATCTACCTTATTTATAACTACAATAGGTAAAAGTCCGAGTGAGAGTGCTTTTTGGGTTACGAACCTTGTTTGAGGCATAGGACCCTCGAAGGCATCGACCAGCAGAAGAACTCCATCAGCCATTTTCAGTACACGTTCCACTTCACCACCAAAATCAGCGTGACCAGGGGTATCAATGATGTTAATTTTAATACCTTTATATTCGACAGAAACATTTTTAGAAGTAATTGTGATACCGCGCTCACGTTCCAGGTCGTTGTTGTCGAGTATAAGCTCGCCGGTTTCCTGATTGTCGCGAAACAGGTTACAACTATGTAATATCTTGTCAACCAGTGTTGTTTTGCCATGGTCGACGTGGGCAATTATGGCGATGTTTCGAATGCTTTGCATGAAAATTTTACTTGTGAAAAAGGGTGCAAAGGTAGGGTTTATTTGCAGGGGAATTACATATATAGGAATTTAGTTGGAATTATGTGGTACTGTGGCAATTAGTTGTTGGATAATGGAATAATAGGTAATGTGGTAATGAGACAATGTGAAAATGGGATAATTGCATGATAAGTCAAGAGGAATTAGGGTGGGTGGATATTTGAGCTTCGAAGAAATCATTTATTAGGTTGATGATAGCTGCAAAATGGTTCACTTTCATTATTTTCGCAGTATGGTTGAAAAGAAAAAGCCGGTATTTGAAAAACGTATTTTCTGGGATGTTAACTTTGCGTCGATTGATTACGATGCCAAAGCTAATTGGGTTATTGCGCGGGTTTTCGAACGTGGCGATGTGGAAGATATACGCCAGTGTCGCAGGTATTATGGCGATGAAAAAGTGACGGAGGCATTGTTAAATGCAAAATATCTGCCGCTTCACACCATTCATTTTGCCAGTGCAATAATTGATAAGCCACTTAACGATTTCAAATGCTATACACTTCGACAGTTGAACCCAGGACTCTTTCCTTATTAAATGAATTGATGGAGTTGTCTGCAATTCAGGAGTTTTCACTGGTTGGAGGCACTGCTATGGCACTCAGGTTTGGGCATCGGAGTTCCGTTGACCTAGATTTGTTTTTTCATGAAAAATTTAATCATTCTGAAATTATCAAAGTGCTGGAGACAACATTTGGACACAGGTTTGTTTATAAACATCAACTTACAGTTTTTGGTATTTTTTGTTTCATTGATGATATAAAAGTTGATATTGTTCATTTCCCGCATCAACCCATTGCAACTATTGAAACAGAAGATAAAATAAGAATGTACAGCAGTGCCGATATTTCGGCTATGAAAATACAGGCTATTCTGGGCCGGGCGCAAAAAAAGGATTTCTGGGATTTGCATGAACTACTTCAGCATTACACATTACAGCAAATCATGGACTGGCACAAGCAAAAATACCCCAATCAAATGCTGGCCATAAGTATTCCTCATGCTATTACTTATTTTACTGATGCCGACGAAAGTGAAACCCCGTTAAGTTTTAAAGGACAAACCTGGGAGAACGTAAAAAAAGACATCCAACGAGTGGTAAGAGATTATCTGCGATAGACTTATATTTACTTAAGTTTCATAAGCTATGCCATTTTTCCTTGTTGTCAGGATTTGTGACAAAAATCAATGATGCCCTTCCATGAATTCGATGAAAATAAAATTGACCAAACCTTTCTATGCTAGAAAGTAACAAAGCCGGATTTCTCCGGCTTTGTCAATGATTAAAATACTGATAAACAAGTTATTTCCTTATAATAACCTTTCGCATCATATTGGTTTTTAAATTGCGAAGAGTTACCATATAAACTCCATCAGGAACAATGCCCATGTTAACAGGCAGAATTTGTGTTCCGTGAATAGTTACGTTTTCCTGCTTCCATACCAGAACACCTGCAATGTTAATAATTTCGATGTTCATATCAACAGCTTCTGCTGATGTAATCTTTATATTAAACTTACCCTGGTTAGGATTTGGATACACTTCCATAGCTTGGCTTACTTCAACATCACTTACAGAAACCGGCAAAACAAGAATGGAATTGGATACGCCCGAACTACAATCTGCCAATGTAACAACCACGGTGTAATTTCCTGTATAAACCGCAATATGCTGCTGATCAGTAGCTCCAGGAATAATAACTCCGTTGAGATACCATTGATTTCCGTTAATGGAACTGCTGGTGAGTGTATCGCCATGCTGCGTAATTACAGGTGTCGCTGGCAAGGATGTTACAAAAACATCGAATAAAGTTGCCGAAATCGGAGCACAGCCAAGGTCATTTGTATATTCCGCACTTACCATCTGGTCACCGGATCCTGACCAGATTACAGTTATTGCATATGTTCCGGCACCTGAAGTAATTGTACCACCCGGAGATACTGTCCACACGTAATCATCATAATTCAGTTGTGTAAAATAATCTACACCTGAACTGCCCTGACAAATAGAATTAACTCCGGTAATAATTGGCACAGGTACTGAAAGTACTTCAATAGCATGAATAGCAGGGATGTAAGAATAACATCCGGTTTCATTAACATAATTCACCGTAATACTTCGCGTGCCTGCTATTCCCCAATCAACGGTAATCTGGTTTGTATTCAGTCCTGTTGTGATTGTACCACCATACGAAATTGTCCAGATATAATTGCTTGATCCAGCTTCAGTAGTATACTGTACGCCAGCAGTTCCGGCACATAATGAATTAGCCCCTGCGATGGTAGGAACGGGTGCTACACCAATAGCAAGATTTCCGTTTGCATAACTGATTAAATAATTGAGAGAAGTAAGTCCTGAAGCAATTATTGAGTATGTACCAGCCTGAATTGCCGCGATTGCTGTTCCGCTATAAGCTAGCAAGCCACCAAGCACATCAGAGCCTTCGCCATTCACAAAACCACTGTAAGTAACTGTATATCCTCCACTATAAATTGCCCCATCAAAGCACTTGCCTTTATCTTCTGCCTGCACTATAAGTGCTTTTTGCGTTATACTGAATTCAGTTGCCGCAGAAATTGATAACGAATAATTTGGACCGGCGTTGAGAGTTCCTATTGCGTACCCATAGCTTCCGGTATTTTCTCCGCTTACGCGACTGATAATACCTGTAAATGCATCATTTCCCAATAATGAAGGTGCAACCGCATATATGAATGGAACTGGATCAGCCTCACCATAAACCTTTGTTTGACCCGCAGTTGCTGTAACAACAATTGCTTTGGGGGTAATACTAAATTCAGGTGCCACTGCTAATGATAAACTGTAGTTCGAACCGGCAGTTAACGTTCCGATTGTGTAGGCGTAGTTTCCAACATTTTCCCCGCTTACACGGCTCAGCGAACCGGTGAATACATCTGTCCCACCCAAAGCAGGAGCAAATGTATAAGTATAAAGACCAGGATCCGAATCGCCAAATACCTTTGTTTGACTGGCATCAGCAGTTACCACAATTACCTGTGTGGTGATACTGAACTCAGGTGTTAAGGCTACAGATAAACTGTAGTTGATACCTGCTGTAAGTGTTCCGATGGTGTATGCGTAGGTTCCAATATTTTCCCCGCTTACCCGACCCATCAAACCGTTTATAACATCCGCGCCAACCAAAGCAGGAGCAAATGTATACGTATAAGGAGTAGGATCAGAATTGCCAAATACCTTTGTTTGACCGGCATCAGCTGTTATAACAATTGCCTTGGAAGTGAT
>JBBSDC010000177.1:0-7695 GCA_038249705.1 Bacteroidales bacterium
CCTATTATAATCACTTTTTCTTTCTTCATATAATTTAGTCAATCATTCTATACTCAAAACACTTGAACAAATTATTTGTTTAACTAATGGGGTTAAATAATTAAACAATATGGTGAATTTAACTTCTGTTAACTTAATCGGTTAAAATACAAATATAATACATACTTTTGCAAACGCTAATCAATAGAATCCATGGTTGCAGGAATTCACACTGGAAATCGGACAAAAAAAACCTGGAAAAGTTTTTTATTTGAAGTAAAAGTAGTAATTTTGCAGCCCCAAAAACGGATAATAAGCAATTTAACGTTACACAGATATGTATTTAACGCCTGAAATCAAAAAAGACCTATTTAAAGATAACGGTCAGTCTGATTCTGATACCGGATCTGCTGAAGGCCAGATAGCGCTCTTCACCTTCCGTATCAAACACCTAACCGAGCACCTGAAAGAGAACAAAAAAGACTTGGCAACACAGCGCTCACTTGTTCGTTTAGTTGGTAAACGCCGCAAAATGCTTGATTATCTGAAGAAAAAAGAAATCGAACGTTACCGTGCTATTATTGCTAAGCTGGGGCTCCGCAAATAGTCAGACTCATAGTATCTTAGTTAAGAAAGGCAATCTTCAAATTGCCTTTTTTTGTATTGATACAAACTGCGATTTTAAATCCAGGGTCTCAAAATCCTGATCCCAAATATCTGAGAAAAATCCCTAAGGATAGCTTATAAGTATTGGTAATCATCGTCTTGAAATCTCAGGTGTGAAATTTGGAATTTTAGAAGCATTATTTAGTATTGAACTCAATGAGAGTATAAAACCACTGAAGCGTAATTTTCAGTAATAAGACTAAAGCAAAATCAGGCTGATCCGTGGTGCTCAATTCAGTCAGGTACAAAAAGCAAAACGAAAGCACTAGTTGTTACACAAAAAGAAAAAAAAGAGGTAAATTATGGAAGGAATTGTTAAAACCTTCGACATTGGCGATGGACGCATGATTTCGATAGAAACAGGCAAGCTTGCCAAACAAGCTGATGGAGCTTGTGTTGTAAAAATGGGAAACACCATGATCCTTGCTACTGTAGTAGCAATGAAAGATTCCAAAGAAAACGTGGATTTTATGCCACTTTCTGTTGAGTATCGGGAGAAATACGCTGCTTCAGGCAGATTTCCGGGAGGGTTTTTTAAGCGGGAAGCCCGGCCATCGGATAGTGAAATTTTAATATCAAGGTTAATTGACCGTGCTTTGCGCCCTCTTTTTCCTGACAACTATCATGCTGAAGTACAGGTAATAGTTACACTCATTTCGTCCGACGACGACATTTTGCCTGATGCACTGGCTTGCCTTGCTGCTTCAAGCGCACTTGCCGTTTCGGATATTCCTTTTAACGGTCCAGTTAGCGAAGTACGCGTTGCTCGTATTAATGGCGAATTCGTTGTTAATCCGGTCTACAGTCTTATCGAATCAGCTGATATCGATATTTTAGTAGCTGCAACAGCCGATAATATTATGATGGTTGAAGGCGAAATGCAAGAGGTTTCGGAGCAGTCGATGGTTGATGCCATTGTTTTTGCTCACAAACATCTTAAACTGGCTTGTCAGGCACAGCTTGATTTGGCTGCTCTCGTAGAGAAATCAAAAACCAAACGTGAATATTGTCACGAGAAAACCAACGAAGAACTTAAAGCTTCAATTGCTGAATTTTGTTATGACAAAATATATGCAGTTGCAATGTCTGGTTCAGGTAAGAAAGAACGTACAGAAGGCTTCTCTGCCATCAAGCAGGAATTTATAGCAACTCTTGAGGAAAGTTTTGCATCAGAAAACGGACCACTTATCGGTCGTTACTATCACGATGTTGAGAAAAAAGCAATGCGTAATATGATTCTCAACGACAAACGCAGACTCGACGGACGTAAGCTGGATGAAATCAGGCCAATTTGGTGTGAAGTGGATTATTTGCCTACAGCTCACGGATCAGCAATATTTACCCGTGGCGAAACACAATCGCTTACCAGCGTAACTTTAGGATCAAAACTTGATACCCAAAGTATTGATGGCGTTGTAATTCAAGGCGAACAAGACTTTTTACTTCATTACAATTTCCCTCCGTTCTCTACCGGTGAAGTAAAACGCATCATGGGAGTAGGCCGACGTGAAATAGGTCACGGAAACCTTGCCTTGCGGGCACTAAAACCGATGATGCCAGGTAAAGATATAAATCCATACACTGTTCGTATTGTAAGTGATATCCTCGAATCAAATGGTTCATCATCAATGGCTACAGTTTGCGCCGGTACACTCGCGCTTCTTGATGCAGGAGTAAAACTTAAAAAACCAGTTGCAGGTATCGCAATGGGGCTGATAACGGAAGGTGAAAAATATTCGGTTTTAAGTGATATTCTTGGTGATGAAGACCATCTGGGTGATATGGACTTTAAAGTAACCGGAACCAAGGATGGAATTACCGCATGCCAAATGGATATAAAGGTTGACGGTCTTTCAGCTGAAATCATGGCTAAAGCTATGGAGCAAGCTCGTTTGGGTCGTTTGCATATTCTTGGCGAAATGGCTAAAACCATTACTGAACCACGCGAAGATTACAAACCTCATGTTCCTCGTATCGTTAAAATAACCATTCCACGCGAATTTATCGGAGCAGTTATCGGGCCGGGAGGCAAGATCATTCAGGAAATGCAGCGCGAAACTGGCACTACCATAGTAATTGAAGAAGTAGGTGAATTTGGAATTATTGACGTTGTTTCGAGTAATAAAGCTTCGATTGACGCTGTTAAGGAAAAAATCAAACGTATTGTTTCAGTACCAGAAGTAGGCGAAGTATATAATGGAACAGTTAAAACAATTACTGCATTTGGTGCATTTGTCGAAATCCTTCCAGGGAAAGACGGTCTGCTTCATATTTCGGAAATTGAATGGAGCCGACTGAAGGATGTTGAAAGCGTTCTTAAAGTAGGCGACAAAATTGATGTTAAACTGATTGAAGTTGATCCTAAAACAGGGAAACTGAAACTTTCGCGTAAAGTTTTATTACCTCGTCCGGAGAATATCGACGGAGTAAAATAAGTTTCTGAAACTAATCGCCTTCCCTGAATTTTGCAGGGAAGGTGTTTTTTTTTCATAAATATGAAACCCGATTTCAATTAATTGCGTATTACAGAACGCCAACACAAATTTATACTATGAGGCAACTCAAAATAACAAAACAAGTAACTAACCGCGAAACCGCTTCGCTGGATAAATACCTTCAGGAAATTGGTAAGGTTGAACTGATAACAGCCGAAGAAGAAGTTCAACTGGCCCAACGGATTAAGCAAGGTGACCGCGCAGCGCTCGAAAAACTGACAAAAGCAAATCTGCGCTTCGTTGTATCTGTTTCAAAACAGTACCAAAATCAGGGGCTCAGCCTGCCTGACCTTATCAACGAAGGAAACCTCGGGCTCATTAAAGCAGCCCAGCGTTTCGACGAAACCCGCGGATTTAAGTTCATTTCTTACGCCGTATGGTGGATCCGTCAGTCAATTCTTCAGGCTTTGGCCGAACAATCGCGTATTGTAAGGCTTCCGCTCAATAAAATAGGAGCGATAAACAAAATTAATAAAGCCTACGCCAAACTCGAACAGGAATACGAACGTGAGCCTAACAGCGATGAAATTGCCACATTACTCGAAATCAGCGAGAATGAAGTAAAAGAATCAATGCGCAACAGTGGTCGTCATGTTTCCATGGATGCTCCGCTTATTCAGGACGAAGACAACACAATGTACGATGTTCTTCGCAGTGATGACGGGCCAACTCCCGAAACCGGCCTGCTTTACGAGTCGCTGCGGAAGGAAATTGATCGCGCTATTTCTACATTAACTCCACGTGAAGCTGATGTAATTAAACTTTATTTCGGTCTCAATGGAAGTCATCCTTATACTCTTGAGGAAATCGGCGAAAAATTCGATCTCACACGCGAGCGTGTCAGGCAAATAAAAGAGAAAGCTATTCGCAGACTTAAACATACCGCACGTAGCAAAATACTAAAAACCTACCTGGGCTAGCAGAAAATGAGCGGATGTGTGTCCGCTCTTTTTTTTTTGAAAGTGTTTTTTCTCTAATTTTAATCGTTTATCCATCAAACAATTTTACAAAACCTGACTATATGCCAATCATTGCTCCTTCAATTTTATCAGCCGATTTCCTTCATCTGGGCAAGGATATTGAAATGATTAACAACAGCGAAGCTGAATGGATACATATTGACGTTATGGATGGAGTTTTTGTACCGAATATTTCGTACGGAATACCAATTGTAAAAGCGGTCAGAAAAGCAACCACTAAAGTTCTGGATGTTCATCTGATGATTGTGCAGCCGGAAAGGTATTTTGAAGCTTTTCGGGATGCAGGTGCCGATATTCTTACATTTCACTATGAAGCATCAGTTCATCTCAATCGTTCCGTAGCTCAGGTTAAAGAATTAGGAATGAAAGTCGGTGTAGTTCTTAATCCACATACTCCAGTTAATGTGTTATCCGAAATTTTACCAGATTTGGATATGGTCTTAATCATGTCAGTAAATCCTGGTTTCGGCGGACAAAAGTTTATTGAAAACACTTATCCGAAAATTAAAACGTTGAAACAAATGATAATAGCCAGTGGAAAAAACATTTTAATAGAAGTAGATGGAGGAGTTGACATTACAAATGCATCACAACTCTATCAAGCAGGAGCTGATATTCTTGTTGCCGGGAATACCGTATTTTCGTCATTTAACCCTAAGGAAACTATTACTAAACTTGCTAAAGCATAATCAGTATACAGAGATGTTTTTAAATTTTAAAACTGCATATGTATAAGCAGTGCTCAGATTTATAATCAGCTTCCTGTTGTATGAATGTTTGATTTTCGAATTTTCAAATCACTTAATTATTGCGTGTTTTACTTAAATTTTAAAATATGAGTTGAATTCTTATTTTATGCTATATATTTGCATATAACAAAATTACCTAAGAGTTATGAATACAGTTTTTACAGGTTTAAGTCCTGAAAGAGTATGGTTTTATTTTGCTGAAATATGCAAAATTCCCCGGCCATCAAAGAAAGAAAAACAAATTACCGATTATATTGTAGGTATTGCCCGTAAACTCCATCTCGAGCATGAACTTGATGAAATCGGAAATATTCTTATCCGTAAACCAGCTACTACCGGCTATGGACATTTCCCGGTAGTAATTTTGCAAAGCCATATCGATATGGTTTGTGAGAAGAACAGTGATACGTATCACGACTTCGACAACGATCCAATTGTTCCTCGGATTGAAGGTGAATGGATAAAAGCATCAGGAACAACCCTGGGAGCCGATGACGGAATAGGGATTGCTGCACAACTTGCCATACTCGAAGCAATTGATATTGATCATGGCCCGCTTGAGATGCTTTTTACAGTCGATGAAGAAACCGGACTTACAGGTGCCAAAGGGCTCAAACCCGGATTTCTGAAAGGCAGAATTTTGCTCAACCTTGATTCAGAAGATGAGGGCGAATTATTTATTGGATGTGCTGGAGGACAGGATACCAAGGTGTTTTTGAGTTACTCACGTGTGGCTGTTAATTATGATTTTACCGGATATCAAATTAAAGTTTCTGGCCTGCAAGGTGGTCATTCTGGTGATGATATAAACAAAGGAAGAGGAAACGCTGTTAAAATTATCAACAGGCTTCTCTGGACAGCGAGTCATCAATACGAAGTAAGGATTTCGGAACTCAATGGTGGCAACCTGCGTAATGCAATAGCCCGCGAAGCTTTCGCTAATATTATAGTACCAAACCGCTTCAATACGGATTTTATTCAGTATATAAAAACATTTAATTCGATATTGAAAGATGAGTATAAAACTACTGAACCTGGATTGCTGATAAGTTTTACTCCCATAGAGCTACCATCATATCTTATTGATTTGTCAACACAGGATCGTTTACTCAATGCTCTTTATGCCTGCCCGCATGGTGTTATTGCTATGTCTGCTGATGTACCCAACTTCGTTGAAACATCTACTAATCTCGCATCGGTAAAAATGAACGATAAAGTTATCGAAATTGGAACCAGTCAAAGAAGTTCATCTGAACATGGTAAGAAGGATGTTTTGAATATGGTTGAAAGTGTATTCCGGTTAGCCGGAGCTAAAATTACACATGACGATGGCTATCCGGGATGGACTCCTAATCCGAAATCACCAATCCTCGACGTTACCCGTAATGCATATTTAAAACTCTTTAATCAGGAACCAAAGGTGCTTGCTATTCATGCCGGCCTGGAATGCGGTCTGATAGGCGAGCAGTATCCCGGAATTGATATGATTTCGTATGGACCTACAATAAAGGGAGCGCACTCACCTGACGAAAGGCTTCAGATTGATACAGTACAACGATTCTGGGATCTTACATTGGAAGTGCTGAAGAATATTCCTCACTAAATTAAATTATAGTAAACTAGTCTCGCTAACCCCAAAAGCTGCCATTTTTAGCAGCTTTTGGGCTTTTATTGTTTTTATACCTATATATAAGGAATACCAAACCGTTTCCTTCAAAAGGTATTTCTTACATCCCGATAGTAAATCCAATTCTAATCACTGGGTTTATATAAGGAGATTCAGGTGTATCATTCAAATTCCACAGTAAAAGGAAATACATTGCCGAATTTCCGCCAATTTGCTGATTATAGCCACCGCCAACAAAAAAACTATTATACTGCCGCAGATAATAGGGATTTCCTGATAACTGGGTATTATAATACAAGGTTTCATATTCTACATGTGCAAAAACATTCTGAAAAATGGAGTACCTCGCAAATATACTTCCGCCCCAAACATTTGCTGACAGGTCGTTGGAAGAACCATAATAGTCATTGTATTTGTAGTATTTATAAGTTGGACTTAATCCTAATGCAAATTTTGGAGTAACCTTATAGCCTACCAAAGGGGAAAGTTCTATTAATGTCACCGATCCGACTTGCAATCCGAAGCCCCCACCAAAAAATAAACGGGATCTAAAATTTCCTTTCTGATTGAAGTCCTCAGTATTTACCTGAGCATTTAGTGGATTAACAAATAATCCTAATAATAAAGTAAATAACATTGCAGATAATAAAGAAGATGAAGATGTCCTGTTTTTCATGGTCAAGAGGGTATAAAACTGAAGTGTAAAGTAACAAAATTTTATTGAATCGTTATAAATAAGGCATTAAATAATTATTTATAGTGCTGTTAATCAATACTATGAAAATTAAATACAAATTATTTTTATAAAAATGTTGCAGAAGTTAAAATGATTTCTACCTTTGCACCCTCCTAACCGAGTACGTTCATTGAAAAATTAAAAACGAGAATACGTAATCATATACATTTTTCGGCTCACATTTAACTGATATTCAGAAATTTAAATCATTTTTAAATTTTAATTCAGAATTTACTTGATGGCTTTAACAAAAGTATTATCTTTGCAGTCCCGTTTTTAAGGCAACAAATTTTCTTTAAATAATTGTTAAAAATAAATTAAGAAATAGTTGCAGGAGTAAAAAAAGGTTTTACCTTTGCACTCCCAATCACAACAAGAACCTGTCTAACGAAAGTAAGGCACTCTTAAGGGGAAAGATAAAAATGAAATGATCAGCCTTCGGGCAGAAGAATAGATCAGCAAG
>JBBSDC010000178.1:0-7673 GCA_038249705.1 Bacteroidales bacterium
GAGAAACTTGTTGCTAAAGGAATCACCGGCTCAGTTGGCCTGTGTGAGCGGATACTTGAGGATACCGGTATTGCCATGCTGCCCGGGAAGGATTTTGCTCCCGAAGGAAATGAATTGACCGCAAGAATTGCCTATGTTGATTTTGATGGAAAGGAAATCCTTGCTGCCGCCATGCGAACTGAATTTAACCATGGCCTTCCAGATTCATTCGTTTCTGATCATTGCCCGAAGTTGGTAAAAGCATTTGATAGACTTGGTAGTTGGTTTGACAAATTATAGCCAAAACTGTTACAATGAAAATATTACAAAGAAGTTGAAAAGAAAAAAATTAGATAAAACAAAAAAAAAATAATGAAAACAAAAAAACAATTAGGCATTTGGATGGATCATTCAATCGCCCATTTAGTTGAACTTAAAAATGATCAAATGGTTGCAGATACGATAATTGCCAAGGTTGGAGAACAGGATGAGCCACTGGATAGCCCCCGCTTCCGCGCGAATCCTATCGCGTAGTTAAATGGTAATATTCAAATTTGCAACATGAGGCGTAACTATAAATTCCATATTGCAGAATGATCGCCAGTTGAATTATTGTTTTGGATTTAACGAGCCACGCGAAAGGATTAATGGAGATGGAAAAGTTCGTCCAACAGAGGGGGGAATAACTGTTAGCATTTGCCGATCAACTCCGGGCACCTCCGGAATAACTCAGAGCACTTCCGGAATAACTCCGGGTATCTCCACAATAACTCCGGACACCTCCGGAATAACTTTGAGCACCTCCTGAATAACTCCGGGCACCTTCCGATCAACTCCGGGCACCTCCACAATAACTCCAAGCACCTCCACAATTACTCCAGGCATCTCCACAATAACTCCGGGCACCTCCTGAATAACTCAGAGCACTTCCGGAATAACTCCGGGCAACTTCCGATTAACACCCTGGGCTGGCGCGTGGATAATCAAGACCATGCTTACCCTTTTTATCTAAAAAAACCGGAAAGCATTTCCATGATTGATGAAATGTATTTCTATAAATTACCTTAGTTTAAAACCTACAGTTGATATCTTTGTTGTGTAATAAAACAATACTTTGGATACTCAAAATACAAAGGAAGTATATGCGGTTACAGGCATGATGTGCGCGGTATGCGCCGGAAGCGTCGAAAGCATTCTTACATCCATGAATGGAGTAAGCAGCGCTTCAGTTAATTATGCCGGCGCAAATGTTTTTGTCAGTTATAATCCAGCTGTTGTATCGCCTGCTAACTTTGTAAAAGCCGTTGAATCCATAGGGTATGGACTTATAATTGACGAAGATAACCTGAATGAAAAACTGGCAGATATTGAACAAAAACATTTCAAAGAGCTGAAAAAGAAGCTATTGATTGCTGTAATTTTTTCGGTTCCAGTTTTTGTTCTGTCCATGTTTCATCAGATTCACCTCGATTACAAAAACTGGGTATTGCTAGTATTGTCGCTTCCTGTTATTATTTTTCCGGGATCGGAATTTTATGTCAATGCATGGAAACAGGCCAGGCAACGTATGGTAAATATGGACACACTGGTGGCTCTGAGTACCGGTTTTGCATTTATTTTCAGTGTTGTAAATACAATTTTTCCTCAATTTTTTCTCCGTGCCGGATTGCAGCCTCATGTGTATTACGAATCATCTACTGTAATAATTACGTTTATTCTTGCCGGTAAATTTCTCGAAGAACGATCAAAAAGCAAAGCCTCGTCAGTGATCCGTAACCTGATGAACCTGCAACCTAAAACACTCACTGTATTGCGCGATGGTAAAGAGATGGAATTGCCTCTTCCCTTGGTTTTACCCGGCGATCAGGTTATGGTTCGTCCCGGCGACAGGATTCCGGTGGATGGAATAGTTGAAAGCGGCGATTCGTATATTGATGAAAGTACAATATCGGGCGAACCAATTCCTGTTTTCAAAAACAAAGGAACAAATGTTTTCGCCGGAACGTTGAACAGCAGCGGCAGCCTGATTATCACTGCCATGAAAACAGGAAAAAATACTTTGCTTGCAGGTATAATTAAAATGGTTCAGGAAGCGCAGTCGGGTAAACCGCCCATTCAGAAACTTGCCGATAAAATTGCTTCCGTCTTCGTTCCAATTGTACTGTCAATTTCGGTAATAACATTTATTGCCTGGTGGGTGTTCGGGCCTGAGCCAGCAAGTACGTTTGCTTTCCTTACAACAATCAGCGTTTTAATCATCGCCTGCCCGTGTGCACTCGGACTTGCCACGCCAACCGCACTTATGGCGGGCATTGGAAGAGGAGCTGAACTGGGTATCCTGATCCGAAATCCCGAAAGTTTGGAAACGGCGTGTAAGATCAACGCCGTGATATTTGACAAAACCGGAACATTAACCACAGGCAAACCGGAAGTAACAAAAAGTACGTGGTTCAAAAAGGACGATATTTCGGAACAGCTTCTGTACTCACTCGAAAAACGATCAGCGCATCCGCTTGCTTTTGCTATAGCTTCACTTTTCGAAAACTTTCAGCTGTTACCTTTAGTTAATTTTGAGGATATACCAGGTAAAGGCATTAAAGCAGTTTATAAGTACTACAGTTGCATGGTTGGAAACAGATCACTCCTGGAAGAAAACGGCATTGAAATTCCAGTGGATACGGATGAAAGCAGTTCGGTATTTTTTGCTGTTAATGGCGAAACTTTTGCCGCATTCGCAGTGGAAGACACTATAAGAAAAGATTCAGCTGAGGCAATCCACACTCTTCGTAAAGAAGGAATAGAGGTATTTATGCTCACCGGCGATAAAGAATTGGCTGCTGCAGAAATGGCCGGAAAAGCCGGAATTATTAATTATTTCGCCGGCGTGCTTCCCGCAGATAAAAATCTATTTGTCAGGGATTTGAAAAGCAAAGGATACAAAGTAGCGATGGTTGGCGATGGCATTAATGATTCGGCTGCACTTGCCGAAGCTGACCTGGGTATTGCCATGGCAACCGGGTCGGACATTGCTCTTGGTAGTGCCAGTATAATCCTTATGCATGGCGATCTGCGTGCTGTAGCTCAATCCATACGATTATCGAAAGATACAGTGAAAATTATCAGGCAAAATTTCTTCTGGGCATTTTTCTACAACATAATTGCTATACCCGTTGCAGCCGGATTGCTGTACCCTTTCACCGGATTTTTACTCAGCCCTATGATTGCAGGTGCTGCTATGGCGATGAGTTCGGTAACAGTTGTGTTGAATAGTCTAAGATTGAAACGGATTTTTTAAAATGAGCCAAAGTCACGACCATAATCACAACCATAAATCAGAAGCTAACCTAAAAATGGCTTTCTGGCTGAATGCCGTATTTGCTGTTATCGAAATAGTTGGAGGAATACTAACTAACAGTATGGCAATACTTTCCGATGCTTTTCATGACCTCGGCGATTCGGTTGCCCTGGGATTAGCGTGGTATTTTCAGAGGTATTCATCGAAACAACGCGACGATATTTATACTTATGGATACAAAAGGTATTCGCTGGTTGGTGCTACAATAAGTGCTCTGATATTGCTTGCAGGTTCGGTAATTATAATCACAAATGCAATTCCGCGCTTATTGGCTCCCCAGGCTGTTCACACACAAGGAATGCTGTACCTCGCCATTGCCGGTATCATTATTAACGGGCTGGCCATGTTCCGGTTAAAGGGGGGCGAAAGCCAGAATGAAAAAGTAATTTCTCTCCATTTACTTGAAGATGTGATGGGATGGGTTGCAGTACTCGTGGCAAGTATTATAATGCATTTTTGGAATATCCCAATCCTTGATCCTATTCTTTCTTTGCTAATAACGGTATTTATACTTTACAGAGTTTTCGGCAACATGAAACAGACTTTCAGGATATTTATGCAGGCTACACCATCCAGTGAACAGATCGGCCATTTTAAAACGCATCTGACTAAACTTGAAGGAGTAATTGATGTTCACGATATGCATTTCTGGACTATGGACGGCACCTATAACATAGCATCCTTACATGTAATTGTTGATCCGGAAATTACAGTTGCACAAACCGAAACAATCAAGGTAAAAATCCGATCATACCTGAAAAGTGAAGGTTTTGATCACTCAACAGTCGAAATTGAATCGGATGGGAAACAATGCGAATTGCACGATTGTTGATTTTATCCTTGATTTTTACAATCAAATAACGAGAAAAACACAACACTTAAAAAACATATATTTACATGGAAACAATCCGGTTTAAAACCAACCTCAAATGCGGCGGATGTATCAGTGCGATTACTCCTGGTCTCGAAAACCTTACTACTATTGAAAAGTGGAGTGTCGATCTTGAAAGTCCCGACCGGGTTCTCGAAGTTATTGCACCAATAGACATTTCGGAACTGGTAATAGAAAGCGTAACAAAAGCCGGCTATCAGATAAGCCGGCTTTAATAAAATACAAAAAATTGGGTTTTATCTTTTTGCAATGATATCCCAGTCAACTAATTGCCAGAAAGCGTTGACATAATCGGGTCTGCGGTTTTGGAAATCGAGGTAATATGCATGTTCCCAAACATCGCAGGTAAGCAATGGTTTTAACGCATCGCGCATAGGGTTTGCTGCATTTCCTGATGTTACAATCGCCAGGTTTCCTTCTGCATTCATCACCAGCCATGCCCATCCTGAGCCAAACTGACTAACGGCTGCCTCATTAAACTTTGTTTTAAACGCTTCGAATGAACCGAAATCGCGGTTTATCATTTCGAGCAGCTTGCCTGAAGGAGCTGTATTCCGCTTTGCAGAAAACCCCTCCCAGTAAAACGTGTGGTTCCAAACCTGGGCAGCATTGTTAAAAATACCGCCGTCGGCTTTCATAATTATTTCTTCGAGTGTGGAATTCTCAAAAGCTGTGCCGGGAATCAGGCTGTTAAGCTTTGTAACATAAGCCTGGTGATGCTTTCCGTAATGGAATTCGATGGTTCGTGCGCTGATAACAGGCTCAAGTGCGTTGGGCGCATAGGGTAACGTTGGAAGTTGAAATGTCATGATTGATTTAAATTAAAATTGTTGATATTTTGGAGGATTGATGATTGATTTTGCCGGAATGGGATGCACAACTGGAGTGGTTATTCAGTGGTCATGCAAATGTTATTCAATTGACATTATCGCAAAAATGTAGTTGTGTATTTCGATTTATTTCCTTTATCATCTTCGAGGTATAAAGTAAATTCATTTTTACCAGGTTGTGCTATTTCATCAAATTTATACATCATTAGTTTATTTTTCGGATCCCATTCTACAAGAGCCCATTTACCGTTTACTTCGCTGTAGTATTTGCTGATACCCGAAAAATTATCAGAAACCGTAAATCTCAAACTTGTTTTGCTGCTGGCATTTCCACTATAAGCCTTAATTACAGGCGCTAAGGTATCAATTACAATTGCATATCCATCAAAAATATTTACAGTAGTTGTAACAAATCCGTTTTCGTAACTTCCTCCGGCAGAACTGCGCTTGCCGTCTCTGTCAATCCTCACAAGTAATGCTTTGTTGCGTAAGGATTGAGGCAGTTTAGAAGCTTTCACCGAAACTTTTATTCGGTTATGAATTGGCACTTCTGCAGAATGAAGATAGTGGATATCCGAAAACATCCCTTTGCCTCCGGGAGCAGTTTTGTATCTGAAAATCAAATCTTCATACAAGCTTCCTACTGGCAACTCAACTTTTAAATCCTTATTTTCGAATACATTACTTTTATTATATCTGAAAAATACAGCAGTATCAGCATCAGCAAGAGCAGGAACCTGAACAAATCCCTCAGGTTTGTGCGATCTTACCCAAAAGCGAAGCGTAATTTCATTTCCGGCTAGGTCGCCAACAGTAATTTTTATTTCATGGTTTTTCCCATCAGTAAAGGTTAAAATACCATCTGATTTATCCGCTTTAAAAAAACTCAGTTGATTTCCCGGTAGTTTTTTTGATTTTACTATCCTGTTGCCCGAATTATAACTAGCTGCATAATCGATTGATGCATTTAAATACCGGCTTTCGGCAAATGAAAAGCTATCGCAAACCATGGAGAAAAAGCTCACATCATCAGCTAACATTTTTAAACTGTAAAATCCATTCCTGTTGGTTTGGTTATGATGATAATCAAATGCCTGAACGCCAATACTGAAATTGCCCTGCAGGGAAAGTGTGTCCTTGGTTGCAAGCCGATATTCGCGGGCTCCTGTTTTCTTTACATTAAACCGTGTTACTTCGTTCGACGATCCAATCAAACTGTTTTCATTCTCAGGATAAATTTTTATAAAATCGATATAGGGTGGGAAATTATCAGTAATGCTGAATCCAAAATGCATGGGATTGATAACGCGTTCCGTTTTTGTATTACGAAGTTCGAAGTGTAGATGCGGACCGCCTGATGAACCTGAGTTACCGGCGTATCCAATTAATTGACCTTTCTTTACATGAATGAATTCTTTTCTGTTCATCGGAAAAAGATCAACATCAAAATTTCTAATCCGGTATTGATTGGTTTTCACAAACTTACTAATGGTATCGTTGTAGTTCTGAAGGTGAGCATATACCGAAGTAAATCCATTGGGATGATCGATATACAGGGCATTTCCAAAACCAAAAGGCGAAACTTTTATACGGGATATTACTCCATCAGCTACTGCGAAAACAGGCAAACCTTCCTTCTGCTGAACAGGAAAATCAATACCCGAATGAAAATGATTTGTTCGGATCTCAGCAAATGATCCATTTACTGAAAGGCCAATGTTAAGCGGTGAGGAAAAATAACCTTTGGGAATAACAATCTGGGCAACCAGATTTGCTAAAGGCATAATTATCAATAACAAAGATAGAATGTTGGAACGAATTTTCATTTCACAAACTTACTCTTTGTCTGGCTTCGAAACAATCATAAAAATATTAAAATGTCATAAAAATAAAATATTGATTCTGTAAAATCACATAACTCTACGATATATTTACCTTATTACCAAATACTTCAGACTATTCTCACTTTTCCGGAATTATACTGAATAATTACCAGGTACACGGCTACCATCATTACTCCAACTCCCGAAAAAATAAACATTGTTTTCATTCCCAGTGTGTACCATATGAGCCCGGCGAGGCTACTGGCAAGCATAGTAAAAATACTTGCAAAACTCGCATAAAATCCAATTGCTGTTGCTGTTCGGTCTTTTTCAGCATAATTGCTTATTAAAGCTTTTGAAATTCCTTCGCTGGCAGCTGCATATAAAGCATAAAATCCGAACAGAACGATAAACTGCCACGAAACCAAAGCAAATCCCATAAAGAAATATACGAAAGCAAACACTATTAACCCCAGAATCAGAGTTCGGGCTAGCCCGAATTTATCTGCAATCATACCAACCGGAAACGAAATAACCGCATAAACCAGATTATAAAAAATATAAATACCAATCATATAGGTATCCGAAACGCCTTTACTTTTAAGTGAAAGCAGTAAAAATGCATCTGAACTGTTGAAAAGAGTAAAAGCCAGCAATCCGATTACCAGCAGTTTGTATTGTTTTGATGATTGTTTCCAGTATTTAAGAAATGAGAAAAATCCAGGTGTTTTTTTTACTGAAGCTTCTGTATGCTTATCCTTTAACAAAAAAGTTAATGCTATTGCAATGATTCC
>JBBSDC010000179.1:0-7667 GCA_038249705.1 Bacteroidales bacterium
AGATAACCTGCATTCAATATGGTTCGATGGCACACCCTATCTTTGTAATTGCGGTAACTCTCCACCAGTCGGTAGTAACCCGAGTAGATTCCGGTTTCGGGATTTTTGCGCATGGATATTTTGAAGTACATGGCTGCAAAGTAAACACGTAATTACCTGAAAGTCAATACCCCCTTGGGTACTACAAATCAAATTTTAAAAATATGAATATTGAATATCAGACACTTGCAAAATACACAACTAAAAAATGACCAGTTTGGGGATAAAAAAAACCAGTTTTAGGCTGTTTTTCTTCTGATTTTAATGGAAAGGCTGCAAGATGGGTTAAGCAATTACATGCACAAGATGCATTACCATACCAAAACCCTTCCCTTCCTGTTGATAAACGTGTTGATTACCTGGTTTCGCGCCTGACTATTGACGAGAAAATCAGCCAGATGCACTTTGATGCTGTTGCTATTCCGCGTTTAGGCTTAAAACAATGGGGTTATTGGAGTGAAGGATTACATGGTGTTGCCCGTTGGAAAGAAGCTACCGTGTTTCCACAGGTTATTGGATTAGGTAGTACATGGAATCCGGCACTGATACAGAAAATGTCAAACGTTATAGGTGTGGAGGCGCGTATTTTCAACAATCTTCACGGTAAAGGCCTAACCTATTTTAGTCCAACTATTAACCTTGCCCGCGACCCGCGCTGGGGACGAACCGAAGAGGCATACAGCGAAGACCCTTATCTTACAGGCAGAATGGGAGTTGCCTTTGTAAAAGGTTTACAGGGAAACGACCCGAATTACACACTGGCTGCCGCAACCGTAAAACACTTTGTGGCTGATAATTAAGAGTTTCAGCGCAGCATATCTTCCTCTTACACCGATATGCGCGACCTGCGCGAGTATTATATGCCTGCCTTCGAAGCTGCAATTAAGGAGGCCCAGTCGGTTTCAATTATGTGTACGTACCGTGGATTGAACGGTATTCCGAACTGTGCCAACAAATGGCTGTTCGACAAAGTTCTTAGAAATGAGTGGGGTTTCAACGGATGAAATTGAGACAGACAAAGACAACGAACGTGTTTTCGATGTTTCAGTTGAAGGAAAGAAGACAATTTCCGGCTTAGACATTCACAAAGAAGCCGGTTTTAATAAAGCATTGGTGAAAAAACTGAAAAACATTGAAGTAAAAGACGGTTACATCAACATCAACTTCGATGAAATAAAAGGTTTTCCATGCGTTTCGGGAATCGAAATCATACTGGTAAAAATAGATTAAACCTCCTTTAAAACTGATGCTCAAAAAACCATCACTAAACTGAACAGTTATGATAAAACTATCAGTATCAATTCACAAAATATTCAGTCAACTTACTTGTTTTAATACTGGTTTGTTAAAAAGAATGTCCGGGAGATATCCGATACTTGAATATTGCTCCTTTTATCTAAAAGCTGGTACTACTGAAAATCCCTTTATAGGTTGGTTTGCCATAATCATTTCCGTCTGATTCGGCCAAGGTTTGTTTTCGCTCTTGATTTTAGCCGTTAAATGTATATTAACCCGATACAGCATACAGCCTGGATGTGTTGGGTTCGATTCCGTCCGATCATTCTGTAATATGAGAGATTTGACATTTCTGAAATAGTGTTATACTTCCTGATGTGAAATAAAGACAATATTGCTTTTATATAAAGGATTAAGGCAATGCTTCAGGTAATTGGACTTATCTGCATACTTTCAGGTTAAAGCGTATTATAAATCTAAATTCGTGGTATTGATAGGTTTTTCACTCAAAATTCTGTATCTAATATTGTGTCATTTTGTGTAAAATAAGAATCATTTCACATATTGATTCATTTTTTTTACGAAGTATCTTTACGGTTGTAAATTTCAGGAAATAGCCATAGAAAATAATATCTGCTGGTTCTTGTGTTTTACTGAAGTAATGCTGTAAAAAGGAAAAGTTCAGAAAAGATAGGATAGTTATAAATGAACTCAATAAACTGAATACAAAGCAGATAATTAAATTTTATTTACCAATAAATTAATTGACAACGAAAATGAAAGACGCACAAATCAACCAGGCATTTGAATATGCAAAAGCACGTTATGCCGACTTGGGCATCGATGTTGAAAAAGCATTAGCACAATTAGACAAACTTCCAATTTCCTTGCATTGCTGGCAAGCCGATGATGTTACAGGTTTTGAAAACGGCGATGGTGAACTCACCGGAGGAATTCAGGCAACCGGAAATTATCCCGGAAAGGCAAGAACAGTGGCCGAACTTCGCGCCGATATCGACAAAGCCATGTCTCTTATCCCTGGCGATCACCGTGTAAATCTTCACGCTTTTTATGGTGATTTTGGTGGCGAAACCGTTGATCGTAACCAGATTGAACCTAAACATTTCCAGAGCTGGATTGATTGGGCTAAAGCAAAAAACTACAAACTTGACTTCAACTGTACCTGCTTCTCACACGAAAAGTCGTCGGATGGACTTACATTGTCGCACCGCGATCCTGCTATCCGTGAATTCTGGATCGACCATGTGATTCGTTGTCGTAAAATTGCCGAAGAAATGGGCCGTCAACTGGAATCAAAATGTATGCACAACATCTGGATTCCTGATTCCTCGAAAGATTTAACCGTTGATCGTCTGCAATACCGTCAGAACCTGAAAGATTCGCTGGATAAAATCTTCGAATATAAAACCAACGATGTTTATATGAAGGACTGTATCGAAAGTAAATTGTTCGGTATCGGTGGCGAGAGTTATACGGTTGGTTCACACGAATTTTATATGGGCTATGGAGTCCGTAATAATGTAGTTGTAACTCTCGATTCAGGGCACTTCCACCCTACCGAAGTTATTTCCGATAAAATCTCTTCTTTGTTGCTTTTCCTGCCCGAAGTAATGCTGCATGTTAGCCGCGGTGTACGTTGGGACAGCGACCACGTTGTGATTCTGGGCGACGAACTGCAGGCCATTGCACAGGAAATTGTCCGTTCCAACGCAGTTGATAAAGTACACATTGGCCTGGATTATTTTGATGCATCCATTAACCGTATCGGAGCTTATGTTATAGGCGTTCGGGCGACTCAGAAAGCCTTAGTGCAGGCATTACTTGAGCCTATTGCTCAACTCCGTGCTTACGAAGCAAAAGGACAGAACTTCGAGCGCCTGGCCTTGCTCGAAGAAGCTAAATCGCTGCCATGGGCTGCCGTTTTCGATTACTATTGTATGAAAAAAGGCGTTGTTGCAGGTGAAGCTTTCATTGCTGTTATCCAGCAATACGAAAAAGATGTAACCAGCAAACGTTAATTTTAATTCAGTAGATGAGTTATAAATGGTGAGTTGACACACTTATCGTTTATAACTCATTTTTTTTACAAATAATCAATATTTAATCATTTTACCTAAAAACTAAACAAGCATGTACACAATACTCGGACTTTTAATTATTGCCATCGGAAGCTTTGGCCAATCGAGTTCTTATGTTCCTATTAATAAGATTAAAAACTGGGCATGGGAGAGTTTCTGGTTGGTTCAGGGCCTGTTTGCCTGGATTGTATTTCCTTACCTGGGTGCTCTGCTGGCAGTTCCTGAAGGACATTCATTATTGGAGATCATTTCATCGGGTAATGGAGCAGCAGTAACAGCTATGTTTTATGGAGTACTCTGGGGTATAGGTGGTCTGACATTTGGATTAAGTATGCGATACCTGGGTGTAGCTTTAGGTCAGTCGATTGCCTTAGGAACATGTTCTGCATTTGGCACTCTGATACCTGCCATAATGCTTGGCACGGATTTGTTTTCAGGCAAAGGTCTGGTTTTACTCGTTGGTGTAAGTATTGCAATTGCCGGAATCGCGGTTATTGGTTATGCCGGAAGTTTACGTTCAAAGAATATGACCGAGGAGCAAAAGAAAGCTGCGGTTAAAGATTTTGCCTTAGGAAAAGGATTACTCGTTGCCTTGCTTGCAGGTGTGATGAGTGCTTGTTTCAGTCTTGGACTCGAAGCTGCTGAACCGATAAAAGTTGCCGCTATCAGTTTAGGTTCGAAACCGTTGTTTGCCGGATTGCCTGCAATTCTGTTGATAACAACTGGAGGATTCATTACCAACGCCATTTATTGTTTGTATCAGAACGCAAAAAACAAAACGGGCAAAGACTATTTCAGTGTTCCTAAAAATGTATTGATAAATAATGTCCTTTTTTGCGCTTTGGCCGGTATCCTCTGGTATTCGCAGTTTTTCGGATTAACTTTAGGAAAAAGTTTTTTGACCGAAGGCAGTGTAATGATGGCATTTTCGTGGAGCATACTAATGACTCTTAATGTAACATTCAGCAATGTGTGGGGAATACTGTTAAAGGAATGGAAAGGTGCCGGATCAACGACTGTTGCTGTCCTGGTATTAGGAATGCTCATTCTTATAATCTCACTTATTGTCCCTAACCTAATGTAATTTTTGAATAACAATAATTAAATCTGAAACTTATAAATCGATATCATGGAACGACTTGCTTTTAAAATGTACCTGAACGAAGGTCAAAAAGAAGAATATAAAAAGAGGCATAATGCATTGTGGCCCGAATTGCACAAACTCCTGAAAGGTGCAGGCGTTAGCGAATACTCCATTTTTCTGGATGAAGAAACAAGCCTTCTGTTCGCCTTTCAGAAAGTTAGCGGTGAAGGTGGTTCCCAGGATTTGGGCCAAACCGAAATAGTTCAGAAATGGTGGGCATTTATGTCCGACATTATGAAAACCAACCCGGATAATTCTCCCGTTTCAGTACCACTGGAAGAAGTGTTTTATATGGAATAAGCGAACAGGTATTGAAAAGACTGTTCCGGTACGTTGTATCTCTTATTGGGTTGTGATGCCTGTTTATTCAAATATTTGCCTGCTGCATCAATTCAGATTAACTTTATAGTAAATTTGAGTATAATCGGATATTTGTAGTAAGAAGGTTATCCTTTGCAAACCATAAGGCAGCGCACCGGAACTGGTATTTGATAGTTCCGGGTTGCTCAGGATTAATAGTCATAATAAGAACTGTGTAATTTAAAATTAACACTATCAATTGCCATTACAAAACTGATATGTCATGAAACAATCACTTCAAATTCTTAAATCATCCCTTTTCATTTTATTGATCAGCAGTTTTAGTGCTTTTGCCGGCACCAAAACTGAAGTTAAAGAACTCGTTTGCGAATATAAGATCAACCCTATAGGTATTGATGTTCAAAAACCCAGGTTAAGTTGGCAGATCATTTCTACTGAAGAAAATCTTTTGCAAACAGCTTATGAAATCAAGGTGACCGAACAGGATGCAAAAGGCAAACTTATCTGGACTTCGGGAAAAGTAAGCTCCGATAAATCGGTTAACATAGCTTATGAAGGTCCTGCCTTAAAATCAATGCAACGTGTTTACTGGCAGGTGCGCATATGGGATAACAAGAATAAAGTCAGCAATTGGAGTGCTCCTTCCTACTGGGAGATGGGTATCCTGGAACCCGGATCATGGAAAGCATCCTGGATAGAATTTCAATCAGAATCAGACGTAAAAGGATCAAAACCAGCCCAGTATTTCAGAAAAGACTTTTCAACCGGAAAGAAAATTAAATCTGCCCGGGTGTATGTTACTTCGCTGGGACTTTATCAGTTGTTTCTGAATGGGAAAAAAGTAAGTTCAGATCAGTTTACTCCAGGTTGGACGAGTTATAAAAACCGTCTTCAATATCAAACATATGATGTCACATCAATAATTCAACCTGAAAATTCCATTGGAGCAATCGTTGGCGACGGCTGGTACCGTGGCAATATCGGATGGGGAAACGAAAATGGATATTACGGGAGTAAACTTGCTCTTCTTGCACAGCTTCAGATCAATTATACTGACGGCACCAGCCAACTTATCGGAACAGATGAAAGCTGGAAAGTTTCCAATGGCCCGATCATCTTTTCGGACATTTATAATGGCGAAACATATGATGCCCGCAAAGAAATGCCGGATTGGGCAAATATTGGTTTCGACGACAGTAAATGGGGAAAAGTTGCAGTTGTTGACCAATCAAAGAAAATATTGATTTCTCCCCAGGGTGAAGTGGTGAAAGCCATCGAAGAAATAAAACCCGTAAAACTGATCACTACTCCAAAAGGTGAAATTGTTTTCGACCTAGGTCAGAATATGGTAGGTTGGGTACGCCTTAAAGTTCAGGGCAAAAAAGGAGATACAATAACTTTGAAATTTGCCGAAGTCCTGACCAAAGAAGGAAATTTTTACACCGATAACCTGCGCAGTGCGAAATGTACAGATATGTACATCCTGAAAGGCGAAGATCAGGAAATTTATGAACCACATTTCACTTTTCACGGTTTCCGATTTGTACAGATCGAGGGACTTACAACGCAGCCATCGCTCGATCAGATAACCGGAGTGGTGATTTATTCAGACATGAAACCTACCGGTTCGTTTAGCTGTTCTAACCCTTTAATCAATCAGCTTCAGCACAATATTCAATGGGGGCAAAAAGGCAATTTCCTGGATGTTCCTACCGATTGTCCGCAGCGCGATGAGCGTTTGGGCTGGACCGGTGATGCACAGGTTTTTAGTATGACAGCGGCTTATAATTTTGATGTAGCACCATTCTATACCAAATGGTTGGGTGATGTATCAGCCGATCAGTTACCCAACGGGCGGGTTCCACATGTTATTCCTGATGTGCTGAAAGGTGATGGAGGAGCTACTGCATGGGCTGATGCTTCTGTTGTTGTTCCATGGACTATGTACCAGGTTTATGGCGATAAGCGAATATTGGAAGTTCAGTACCCAAGCATGAAAGCATGGGTTGAATACATGAGCGGCAGGGCCGGAGAGGATTTTCTTTGGACAGGTGATCCCCATTTCGGTGATTGGCTTGCATTTGCCACAATCCGCTCCGATTATCCGGGTGCAACAACCGAGAAGGATCTGATAGCTACAGCGTACTTTTCTTATTCTTCAGCATTGTTGAGTAAGATAGCTGCAATCATTGGAAAAACAGAGGATGCGAAAAAATATGCACAACTGTCTGACGACGTTAAAAAAGCTTTTGTAAATGAATTTGTAACTCCTTCAGGACGCCTGGTTTCGCACACGCAAACTGCCTATTCGCTTGCTTTGGCATTTAATCTTCTTCCTGAAAATCTGATTCCTAAAGCAGCAGCATTCCTGGCTGAAGATGTGAAAAAATCTGGTCATCTTACTACTGGTTTTGTCGGAACGCCGCTTTTATGCAAAGCCCTTTCAGCCAATGGATACGATGAGTTAGCTTTTATGCTTCTGAACCGTAAGGAATACCCGTCGTGGCTTTACCCTGTTACCCAGGGTGCCACCACCATCTGGGAACGCTGGGATGGTCAGAAACCTGACGGATCATTTCAGGATGTAGGAATGAACAGTTTTAACCATTACGCCTACGGGGCAATAGGCGAATGGTTGTATCATTATGTGGCTGGCATGGATATCGATCCCGAAAATCCCGGCTACAAACATATTTTGCTGGCGCCCCATCCGGGTGGTGGCTTAACCAATGCCAATGCCGAATTTCTTTCTTTGTACGGTAAAGTAAAATCGGCATGGAAAATGGAAGGTAACGACTTTGTATATGAAGTTACAGTTCCTGCAAATA
>JBBSDC010000180.1:0-7542 GCA_038249705.1 Bacteroidales bacterium
GGTGAATGGCGTTGTAGTAACCGCTCTCGGAATCAACCGTAATACAAAATCCTTGGGTTATGCTACACAGAATCAGGAAAACGGACATGTTTCGTCTGCGCAAATATCAAAACTGGAAAGTAAAGATATTGTTACCGAAGAATCTGAAGTGGCATTTGTTAGTATGGAAGTCATGCCCGAATTCACTGGAGGACAGAAAGCATTGGATGCATTTCTTATTTCTAACCTTCGAATTCCGCAATCAGCAAAGGATGCGTGTATCAGCGGAAAGGTTTATGTAAACTTTTTGATTGATGAAGCGGGAAATGTTACTAATGTAAAAGTCCTTCGCGGTATAGGTGGCGGTTGCGATGAAGAAGCCGTTAGGGTGATAAAACTAACCAACGGCAAATGGAAACCTGGCAAACAGAGAGGCAAATCTGTAAAAGTGGCGATGACAATTCCAATAAAGTTTTAGTTTTATGTCTGCACACCCGCAGGGTGTCTGCACACAAACCAGGGTGTCTGCACACAAACCAGGGTGTCTGAACACAAACCAGGGTGTCTGTACACAAACCAGGATGTCTGTAGACAAACCAGGGTGTCTGTGTATAAAATATGAGTGCTATAAACAAAACACCAAGCATGTGTACAGACACCCTGCGGGTGTGCAGACACATATCACCAGTGCATGTGTTCAGACACCCTTCGGGTGTGCAGACACATGACACCACGCATGTGTTCAGACACCCTGCGTGTGTGCAGACACATGCTGGTTTGGCATTTTATACCTGCGCCAGAACTTCCACGACGTCAGCGATGCCTTTGTTATAATCTTATTGATCCTTGGGAAGCCCATCAGGTAATGCAATATTTTATAACCAACAAAGAAAAACAACAATGCGACTGACCATTGAAAAACAAAATAAATAGATTCGTATGCTACACGAGAATGTCCGAATAAGGTAGCTACCCAATGGGTTACAATTCCCGAAAGGAAGGGATTCACAATAGCAATAAGTAAAAACAGTAGTATAAAAACCATTGAATGAGCTGTTTCTATAGCTCGTTGCGGGCAATAGTTCATGCATTTCATACAGCTTTCGCAACTGAATTTCCAATAAGGCCGGTTATCCGAAATTACAATAGATTTGGTAGGGCATTGCTCCACGCAGATCCCGCAGTTGTTGCAGTTATAATTGGCAATAAATGTTTTTGCAAGTATATAGCGTCCCACGAAATAGTATCCCAAAGCAGTTGGAGCAACCAGTATATCCAGGGGAAGAAGTACAAACGATTTCAGGAAAACCCTTTCACCTGAGAGAACCTTGATTGCAAATTTCTTTGTCAGTCGTTCATAATGCTCAATCATTGAGTCAATTACCTTCCGTTTTATACCCGGATGCAGCGAAATCCAGTTCGACGGCAGATCAACAGGATACATCGCCTTTATTTTGTAGCCTTTAAAAAACAGTATTAGTGCAGGAAAATACATCGCAATTCCGCTTAAACCAGGCAGAAAGAGCTTAGAGAGTTTTATGCCAGCCCGTGAATTGCCGATAAATACATCAGAGCCTTTTAAAAGCCTGAACCGGAATATAAACCGAAGCATGGAATGAGGCATATTAAATCCATGTGTTGCCGAGAAAAAACCAATCAGTGTTTTTCCTTCAAAGCCAGCAATATCATCCGGATTAAATTGGTGATAGGACGAAATATGCGTTTTCAAACCAGCGTTTTGTGCTTCGTGTGCAATCCATTCCGAAACACACTTTGAGTTGCCGGTTCCAGAATAGTAAATAATCAGAAGATTGTTGTAAGGTATTTCCATCCTTCAACGGAATTAAATGACTAAAAAGGATTCAAAAATACATATAAATATTTTAGATATTAAGTTGAATTCCTAATCATCCTATTATTTACTATCCCTTAAACCTAATCCCCAATCCCCAAAACCTGTTAATCATACTCTTTCTAAATTATCTGTTATTTGAATAACAGGCGGATAAAAAATATAATTTTGCTCCGTGAAACTCTGAAAAGAGTATTTGAAATAAAAACATTGTTCTACCCGTTTATGAATAAAATAACCGAACATCCCATTCTGGAAGTACCTGTAGTTGATAAAGTTAACTTTACATACGAAGGAACCATCGTTACAGGTGAAAAAGGATTTACCATTGCAGCCGCTTTGCACCAGGCAGGCTTTCCGGTTCACAGTCATAGTTTATCGAACCGTGAGCGAAGTCTCGAATGCGGTATCGGTAAATGCGGTGCCTGCGAAATGCTTGTCGATGGACAAATCCGTCGTATATGTATCACCAAAGTTGATGGGATAAAAGAAGTAAGCGAAATACCTCACGATTTTTCGCCCGAAGCACGCCCGGTAAATACCGAAAAGCCAATTGATGTTTATAAAACTACCGTTGCCATTATTGGTGCCGGTCCAGCCGGATTAGCTTGCCGCGAAGAATTATTGAAAAAAGGTGTTGATAATATTGTTATTGACAATAATGATAAAATCGGGGGACAGTTCCTGATGCAGACTCACCAGTTTTTCTTTTTTGAAAAAGAAAAGAAATTCGGTGGCATGCGTGGATTTGATATTGCAAAAACATTAGCCGGCGATAGCCACGAAGGAATTTTCCTCAACAGCACCGTTTGGGATATCCTCGAAGGAAAACGGATAGCCGTCAAAAATATCGAAACAGAGGAAATATATTACGTTGATGCTGAGTATATGGTGGTTGCCACTGGTGCGGTTCCGTTTATGCCGACGTTCGAAAACGATGATTTGCCGGGCGTTTATACTGCTGCTGTTGTTCAAAAGATGATGAATAACGAACTTACCCTGCTTGGTAAAAGAGTGCTTACCGTTGGTGCCGGAAATATCGGTTACCTCACATCGTACCAGCTTATGCAGGCCGGCGCCGAGGTAAAAGCCATTATCGAAGCACAACCAAACGAAGGCGGTTTCCCTGTTCAGGCAAACCGTGTCCGCCGTTTGGGAATTCCGGTTATGACATCGCATATTCTGCTTAAAGCATTACCTAATGAAGACAACACCGGTATAATCGGCGCAGTGGTTGCCGAATCGAAAAACTTTGAGCCTGTACCCGGAACCGAGAAAATTATTGGAGATATTGATGTTATAAACATCTGCACCGGGCTTGTTGCCGATGATCAGCTTATTATTAAGGGAAATGAAATTTTTGGCCGTAATTGTTATGGAGCGGGCGATGCCATTCGCATCGGCGAAGGAACCAGCGCAGTATTGCGTGGCAACCAGGTTGCGTATGAGATCCTTCAGGATATGGGCGAAAATGTAAACTACGATGAGTACCTTAATGTTTCGAAGGAATATATCGACTCGCAGCAACATCCGCACCGCGTAATTCAGGAGCCTTACCGGCCAACACCTGAACGTTTCAATGGAAAACCTTTTGTTCAGATCGACTGCCTGTATGGGTTTGCCTGCAATCCATGCGAATTTGCCTGTCCGCACGGAGCCATTACTAAAACCTCCACCAGCACTGTTCCGCAGATTGATTTCGAAAAGTGCATTGGTTGCATGGATTGTGTGTATCAGTGTCCGGGACTTGCTATTTTTGGGTATGCCCCTAAAAAAGACTGGGTTTTTCTGCCAATTGAATATTTTGCCGAAGAAAAGAAAGAAGTGTATCTGGTTGATAATCAAGGCAAAATACTTGGAAACGGAATAATTGAAAAAATTCTTAAAAAACCAAATAAAACTGATATTGCCCGTGTTAAAGCACTCGATATTCAAGGTGAAGGCTTGCTTGAAGTCCGCGGTTTTATCCTGAAAGAAAATTACCCGCAGCCTATTGAAATGACGCCTGTTGAATACACCGGCAGTCACGAAATGTACGTTTGCCATTGCGATGATGTTACCCTTGGCGAAATTGTAAATACCATTGGCGAACGCAAATTTATTTCGGTTGATGAAATAAAACATACCACACGCCTCGGAATGGGCGCCTGCCGCGGAAAGCGCTGCATACGAAGGGTGAAACAAGTGTTGAGAAACAAGGGAATAAGTGTGGTTGGCGATGCAACTCCCCGCGGACCGCTTAGCAATCAGCTGGCAATGGGCGAATTATTTCCCAAAAATGTGCGCGAAAATATTATTATCAATAACAGTAAAACCAAAGCTCGTGTAGTGGAGGTGCAAGCCTTGATTGCCGGCGGTGGCATCGGTGGAAGCGCCTTGTTCCGGTATATGGCCGAAGCCGGATTAAAACCTGCTCTTATCAATTACGGTCGCGGTGCTTCGTGGCGTAATATTGCCGGCGGACGACCCGCTTTCAGTCTTCCCGAAATTGCTGATATTGCCCGCCACAACCTCGAAATTTTCAAGGAATTACAAAAAATAAGGGATATCAATTTCCTTTCGACACGATACGTGAATTTCGCTCATGATGATGCTACTTTCCGGGCTTTGGACGATTCACGTTCATGGTCGGATGCGTATATGGTCGATCCAAAAGATTATCCGAAAGAAATATCACCGAATATTAATTCAAACCTTGGAAAACATTACCAGGCAGCGCTTATCACCCGCGATTGCTGGCAGGCTACTCCAGGTCGCGTAATCGACCTGATACGCCGTATTGGAGTTGAAAAAGGTGGAAGGATTTATGAAGACTGTCAACTCCTTGATGTGAGGAAAGAAAACGGAAAATATATTGTGCTGGCCAGGGATCATGAAAAAAAGTATGTCGAATTCCATACTCCACATTTCGTAAATTCCTTAGGCCCTGAAGCCGATAAGTTTTCGAAACAACTGGGAATCGAAACCGGGCTGTATCCTGTTAAACATCAAGCGTTTATTACACGAAGAATGCCTAATATGGGTATAAACGGACAACCGCTCGATATGCTTATCGACCGCCGCAAATACAAGGGATTTACTGCCGTTTATGGTCAGCAATTGGGTGAAACAGGACAGATTATAGGTTGCGCATCACCACAGATTGAACCTATGGAAACTGACAAAAATTTAAAAATCAACTCCAAGGAATTTCTCGAAATAGTAGCTGAGGTTTTTGTTGATTGGTTGCCTCAGCTTTCATCAGTTGGTTTTCAGGCTGTTTGGGCAGGTTATTATGTTGAGCCGCGTATGATCCTTGATCCTGCTCTTGGGCTGTTTGTAGGTTTCCGCGGTCAAGGATTTATGCTTGGCCAATACCTGGCTAAAATTTATGTAGATAAAATGATGGGCAAGGAAGTTCCATCGTATTTTGAAAGGCTGAGCCTGAAAGGCGATGGCTTGCTTGAGAAAGCTTTTAAATAAGGTAAAACCAGTAGTGAAATAAAAAGGGGCTGTTTTCCGACAGCCCCTTTTTGCATTTACATCTTTTTTATAATCTAAGTTGATTTGGTGAACAGCCGTTTAAACAAAGATGTATCCTCATCTTTTTTGGCATCGTCAGAATAATAGCCGTAGCCATAACCATGTCCGTAACCATATCCGTAACCATAACCGTAACCATAACCATAGCCATAACCGTAACCGGCTCCTGACCTGTCGGGTTTCACATCGTTAACCAGCACAGTGGTATTGGGCACATTACGTTTTTCGAAATCGCCGGCGATGGATTCAAACACTTTTTTATTTGTAAGATTCTGACGTACAAGCAAAATATTAGCATCGGTGTAAGGAATCAGCAGGAAAGCATCGGTAACAATTCCTACCGGCGGAGTATCAATAATGATATAATCATACATTTCCTGAAGCTCTTTCAGCATTTTAATGTTCAGAGGCGAGGCAATAAGCTCGGCAGGATTAGGCGGAACAGGCCCGGCCGAAATAATATCGAGGTTCGGAACCGGCGATTTCTGAATAATATCTTCCAGCTTACTTTTTCCTATGAGGTAAGAAGTAATTCCTTCTGTATTTTTCAAACCAAAGTCCTGGTATATTTTCGGTTTGCGCAAGTCGTATCCCATGAGCAGCGTTTTGCGATCAAACTGTGCATATATACAAGCAAGATTCATTGAAGTAAATGTTTTTCCTTCACTTACACTTGTACTGGTTATAAGAATGGTAAACTTTTCCTTACCCTGAGTCATGTATTGAAGGTTTGTACGCAACGCTCTGAATGATTCGGCAATAGCAGACTTGGGTGCTGCGTAAGCTACAATATTGCTTTCGTGTTTGTTGTGTAACACATGCCCGATTACTGGCAGGTTAGTGTGTTTTTCGATGTCGTTTTTATTTACAACTTTATCGTTAAGATAATCTTTACCAAGTATATACAATAATGGAATGATGAGTCCAATTAAAAAAGCAATGGTATAGTTAAGGCTGGTTTTTGGAAAAACCTGTTCTTTTACCACAGGATCGGCCACATCAACTATTTCGTTATCAGGTGTATTGCTTGCTTTGGTAATAGCCGCTTCGGAACGCTTCTGAAGTAAATAGGTGTATATTGCATCGTTCAGATTGTATTTCCTTTCGAAACCGATTAGCTGTCGTTGTGTGGCCGGCAGGTTACGGAAAAATCCTGAAAGTTTATCAATGCGTGAGTCAATATCCTTAATGCTGATATCCGACGTTTTAACAATATTGCTGATACTTTCGGTGAGTGCCTTTTTAGTGTTTGCAATCTTCTGGTCAATAGCCAATACCATTGGATTGTTTGGCTTTGTGCTTATAAGCCGTTCGGATCTTTCGGTATATAATTCCTGAAGTTGGTTAAGAATCTGGGTCAATACCGGATCGTCAACTCCCATAGATGAAGGGACTACAACACCATTAATATCGTCCTTGTTTTTTTCGATGTATCCTTTCAGATTGTTATAATATTTTGCCTTTACCAGAAGTACCGCTTTTTCCTTTTCGAGTTCAGTAATACTTGTGTAAACCTGTTGCGACTGAGCATCAAGGTTCATGATCTGATTGTTGGTACGAAAGTTTTGCAACACATTTTCGTTGGTATTCAGCGAATCACGAATTTCGAGCAATTGGCCGTCGATAAATAAAATTGTATTAATAGCGATCTGATTTTTCTTTTCGAGACCCTGCCTGATGTATTCACGTGTAAGCTGATTGAGGAAATCAACTGCTTTTTGCGAATTGTTCCCCTTCAACGCTATTTCCACAATGGAAGATTCTTTATTAATTGGTTCAATTTCGTAACCCGAAAACTGCGAAATCATTGCATCAAGCGAATTGAATGTAAAATAATAACGCTGGTTGATTACTGTTTTGGGGTCCCATTTTGCTGTTTTTTCGAGGCGGAAACCAAAAGTAACGTCCGAAACCTGCTCGCCGAAACGATGGTTTTTATCATATTTGAATAAAGCAATTTTTTTATCTGTATCCTTAAATATCCTGTAATCATAAAGCATAAGATCCTGGCCTTCAGCCTCAAGCCGATATTCCTGTTCGGAAAGTATAGTTACAAAAAACTTAATATTACCAATTGGCTGAAATTTTGATGTATCGACAAGAATATCAAAAGGCGACTCCTTGTAAACTTCGGAAGTAACAAAATTGTCTTCCTTAAAAGTGGAAACATTAAAATTCAGTGATTTCAA
>JBBSDC010000181.1:0-7467 GCA_038249705.1 Bacteroidales bacterium
AGCCCCATAATAGCAATCATTAAAATTACAGTTTTCATTTTTTATGATTTAAGTTTTGTTTAAATAAATTATGACACAAAATTACTTCCACTATCCTAGTTGGCTTTTACACAATTACGGCTAATTGTTATATCATTTCGTTTTAGTAAGTCTATCCCGGTACGTAAATGCTAATATTTAGAATTCACAGGCTAAATGTCATTAGATTTCATTTAGCCATTTCCAATATATACTTACTTGCTTAAAAAAACAAGCCATATTTTAGATTGAATGTGCACTTTGTATAATTTGAATTATGCTCAACTCATCTAAATATCAAATTAGAATTCTAAAATGAGTATTTTTAACCAAAATATTTCTCTATGTTAAAATTCAGGAAACGGCTGCACGAAATTATTTTTGAAGCCGACACACGTGCAGGAAAAATTTTCGATGAAGCGCTGCTTGTTACTATCCTTATAAGTCTTGCTTTGGTAATGGTTGAAAGCCTGGCAATCATAGACGATCAGAAAAAGCACGTACTCCGCATAATGGAATGGATAATTACCATCATTTTCTTAGTCGAATATCTTGCAAGAGTCTGGACCGTCGATAAGCCAAAAAAATACATCTTTAGCTTCTATGGCATTATCGACTTGCTTGCTATACTGCCATCTTTTCTTGGATTAATTTTTACAGGTGGACAAAGCCTGATGGTTATCCGCGCACTTCGATTACTCCGGGTTTTCCGCATCCTGAAACTGAGCCGTTACACCAGGGCTGGCCGGTTAATTGCAGCTACAATCTGGCGCAGCAAGGAAAAAATTGTCGTTTTTATTCTTTTTGTTTTTACACTGGCAACAATAATAGGAACATTTATGTATTTAATTGAAGGTGAAAAAAACGGTTTTACCGACATTCCAACCAGCATTTACTGGGCCATAGTTACGCTTACAACCGTTGGCTACGGTGATTTGTCACCCGTTACAGGTATCGGACAATTACTGGCCAGTTTTGTAATGATACTGGGATATTCGATCATAGCTGTGCCTACAGGAATAGTTACTGCAAGCCTTATAGGCAAAAAGGATAATTTAAATACTCAAACCTGCTCTAAATGTTTGTTCGATAAACATGATGATGATGCTTTATTTTGTAAAAGATGCGGTGAATCATTAAAATAAGTCAGTAATCTTAAAGTAAAAAATTAAACTACAGAGAGTTAACAATAAAATGCATAATTTCTAAATTTACATTCTCAATTTCGAAACTTGATTTTGAGTCCACTCCGAAAAGTCGGAATGATAAATTTGGCTTGATGTTTTTATGAACGTTTGAGTAGTTTCGTTTTCTTGTTAGTTATAAACAAATGATTGTCAACAACTTGATTAGTTTTTCTCATTTACTTGTGTTAGATTTGTTTCGATAAGTAAAGCAGACAGCATGTTCAAAAAGTCAAAACAAAGAACCGCAATTAGATGTCTTCGCCAGCGTTACAAGCCTGCTGGAGAGTTCGGCATATAAACAATACAGTGACCAAGACCATTGGCACAATCAATTCCGAACAGACACAACGAAAACTTACTGATAGAGAAACGGTATATCCCAAAATATGGAGAGAAAATGCCCATACTAAAAGCCTGAATCAACAACTGTCTGAAATCAATACAATGAAAGATGATCTTATACCTTGCAAGGCGAAAAGGAAGAATTGATCCAACAACTTGATGTAGCTATGGCTGTAGACCTTACAAAACCTGATAATTATTTGGTCGAAAATGCCTGATAACCTTGATAGCGACTTTATAGGAAATCAAATAGTTGGCTCTATAAAAAATCATTGGTATCTCCAGAAAACAACGAATGACGAACAGCTAAAAGGTGGATTGGCAGTTTCTCCGAAACCATTGAAACAAACTATCCACAAGCATACAAAATCCGCCAATAGTAACATGATGACGGAAAACGTGCAAAGAAATCCTGTTTATCATGCGCCATACAGCGAAATATACAATATGGTGGTGATGAAAGATACGTATTGATCAAGGGTTATATTTTACGAATTTGCCCTGAGAGCTAAAGTTTAAAAGAATAGCTTTCATAAGCAATGTGTTTCTTTTTCTAAAACGTAATCATAGTTAATTTTTAATTGCTCCTGAAATGGTGTACCTCAGATTCTGGTTAACTATTTCAGTAAATTGATTCAGGATCAGTTTTTCAAGCATAGCAAGATTATTAGTTACATTAAAGATCGAGCTGATCAATCTGTTTACATCTTCGTCCAAGGAAATGATTTCAGATACAATCCTGCCATTAACCTTGATTTCGTTAATAATAAACCATGCACTAAGTGTCAGGGTTTTCCGCTTTTCAGTACTCTGATAGTTACTTTGCCTCACTATATTGCTGCGATGAGATTCCTGATTATTCAGAAAATCAAATACCAGGATCAGATTATTTTTAAAGACGCGAGCATACATATTTTCTTTTGTTCTGAAATAATAATGAACGGATGCTTTTCGCACACCGGCTTTAAGTGCAATTTTTTCAATTGTAGTGCCATAATATCCATACTGAATAAAAGTATCATTGGCAGCAGCAAGAATTTTATCTTCAACCTGGCTATACTTGTTTTCTATATTTATTTTCTTCATGGTCCTCACATCAGATTTTTAAAAAGCACAAACACAGGTTTTATCAAAGTTGTTGTATTTGCTTTTTGGTATTTGCAAATTGTTTACTATTAGTGATTTACATATAGATTATTTTAACTTTTATTTTTGTAGCACCGTTCAAATTAAAAGATGACTTAGCAAAAGAAGGCCTGTTGGAAAAACCAATGGATTGAAAATTGGAAAAGCCGATTCCTTCTTATCAATCCCTTCTTTATTTTTCCATCATTGTTTTCGTCGTGAAGTATATTCACTGCGTACCTTCCCGCCGGCAGGTTCTCAAAGGTTACTGATGCTGAACCATTCACTATTTGCCCTTTAAGTTTTTTCAGATATTTCGAATAGTGTTCATCAGGGAATGCATCCTCCCGGTTATACAAAGCAAAAAGAACTGTGCCGGTTGAATTGCGGAGTTCGTTCACTTCCACTGTTAGTGAATATCCGGCAGCTTTTTCTGCCGTGATAAATGAGGTGGCAGAAAGAAGCAAGATCAGCACTATGTAAAAGCGGTAAATATGTTTAATTGGCTGTTTCATTAGTAGTTGGAATTATTGTGTTATTACTTTTATGAAATTTTTTTTTACCGAATCTCTCCTTTATCCTATCCACAACATAATACATCATCGGCACTAAATAAACAGTTAAAATCATTGACGAAAGCAGCCCCCCGATTATTACCCAGGCAAGTCCGTTTTTCCATTCGCTGGCGGTGCCTTGGGCAAGAGCAATGGGCAACATGCCAATAGCCATTGCAAGGGTTGTCATTAGAATTGGACGCATACGCTCTTTGCCTGCAAGGATCACTGCCTCTTTATAGTACATGCCTTGTGCTTTTAACTGGTTGGTGAAATCCACAATCAGAATGGCATTTTTTGTTACCAGCCCCATAAGCATGATTAATCCTAACTGGGCGAACAGGGTTAAATCGTTTAACGATAAGTTTAAAGCCAGAAAAGCGCCGATAGCAGCCATTGGTATGGCAAACAAAGCCACAAAAGGATAAATATAACTGTCATAAAGGGCAATCATAATCAGGTAAATCAGTAAAAATGAGATCATAAGAACTGAGCCTAATGCTCCAAAACTTTCATTCTGCGTCTTGATATCTGCGCCCCAGGTCAATTTTACGCCTTCGGGTAAGGGACGTGTTTTCAAAAAGCTTATCGCGTCATCAGCCAAAGTGCCTGATGGCCTGCCAAACGATTCGGATGTGATGGTAACTGACGGTTGCCGGTCCAGCCTTTCGAGCAACGAAGGCGAATTATCCTGCTTCACTTCCGCAAACTGTGAAACTTCAACTGGGATGTTCATTGGATTTACGATGGACAGCCGCTGCACATCCTCAAAGTTTTTCCGGTCGAAATCATCCAACCATATTCTGACAGGATATTCGGTTCCATTTTCAGTTAAGGTGGCATCATCGTTTCCGGTGAAGGCCGTTCTCAGATTTAACCCCACGTAAGCCGTCGTTAATCCTAAACGCTGCATCTTATCTTTATCAGGAATTACTTTATATTCAGGGCTTCCTTCTTCTACCGATAGTTGAACATTATCGGCACCCGGAATTTTTTCAATAGCCGCTTTCAGTTCATTTCCTGTTTTCATTACCAGGTTCAGGTCACTTCCGCTCAAGGTTATTTTGATAGGTGCTTGTTTGGGTAATAATCCCAGGACTGCCATTGAAAAGTTAACACCCGAAAATTCTTTTTTAAGCTCTTCGCGAAGCGATTTCATAAACGCCTCCGTTTTAATGCCCCTTTCTTTTTCCGGCTTTAACTGAATGGTAAACTCTGATATGTTTGAGGACCCGACACCCAGGCTTCCAATTCCGGTGCTTGGTCCGGCAATGTTGCTGAAAAGTGTTGAAACTTCGGGTTGCTGCAGGATAAAATTCTCAACTTGCTGCGTCCTGATATTGTTCTCCTGAACGGTGGTTGTTTTATCGTATTCCAGGTTCAGACGAAATTTTCCCTGGTCGCCGGTTGACATCATTTCTTTACCGATAATGCCTTGTTTCAGCATTACTCCGGTCATTACCAAAAGGAAAACAACTATTCCGGTGAAGATAAGTTTGTGGCTGAGTACCCATTCCAGTTGATGGCCATACCACTCAATGAAGGTGCTTAATTGCTTTTCGAACCAAAGCAAAAAACGGTTCATAAAATTGGTGGGTTGCAAATCTTCCTTTTTCCCGATTCGCGAAGCCAACCAGGGCACCAGGGTAAAACCTACCAATAAGCTGGTAAGTGTTGAAGTTATTACTACAATTGAGAATTGTTTGAGCATATCGGCCACAAAAACCTGCAAAAACAGTATAGGCAGGAACACAACCACGTCAACCAGCGTAATTGAAATGGCCGAAAAACCAATTTCCATACGTCCTTCTAATGCCGCATCCCGTTTATCTTTTCCCATATCGAGGTGACGCTGTATATTTTCCAGAATCACAATGGCATCATCCACCAGTATCCCGATTATTAGCGACATGGCAAGCAACGTCATCAGGTTTAAAGTAAAGCCCATCAGCCACATCACGGCAAACGCGGCAATTAATGAGGTTGGGATTGCTATTAGTACAATTAAAGAGTTCCGGAAGCTTCGTAAAAACAGGAACATAACCAACGAAACCAGGATTACAGCCAGAATGAGGTCGTCAACCACTGAATTTACTGCGGCAATAGTCATGTCGGTTGAATCATCGGCAACAATAAATTTCACCCCGTTCTTTGCGTTTGCGCTTTCAATTTGTTTGAGTTTCGCATGCACTAATTTTGAAACTTCCACAGCGTTGGCATCGCCTTGTTTTTTCAACAAAAGTCCTATTCCGTTTACTCCGTTGTAGCGGCTTACAGAATTTATTTCCTTTACACCATCAATAACGGAGGCCACATCTTTTACATAAACCGGCATTCCGGGCGCGGGCATAGCTACCTGCACATTCATGATGTCGGTTACGGTCGAAAATTTTCCTGTCAGGCGGACTGAATTACTTTCTTTATCGGTTTGTGCTTTCCCGGCAGGCAAATCAATTCCTGAACGGTTAATGGCATCCACAACCTGGTACAGTGAAATTTTATATAATTTCAGTTTATTCTGATCGGCTTTCACCTGGATTTCGCGTTCTTCGCCACCAAGCAGGGTAATTTCGGCCACTCCTTTTAATTGCTGGATTTGCGGAAGATATTCGTCCTTCATTTTCTGGTAGAAATCCGTGCCGGGCATAGTACTTGTCGCGCTAATCGAAATGATTGGCAAATCGTTGGGCGAAACCTTGCTCATCACGGGACTGAGAATGTCGGCCGGAAGATCTTTTTTAATGTTGTCGATATAGCGCTGTGCGTCCTGCATGGCAATGTTCAGGTCGGTACCGTATTTCAGGTTGGCAATAATAACAGAAGCGTTAGGCATCGACTTGGTTTCCAAATAATCCACGCCTTCCAGGTTCGACAAAGCATCCTCTAATTTCCTGGAAACAGAAGTTTCAACTTCGTTAGGTTCGGCACCCGGATACATTGTTTTTATTACAACAACCGGTTGGTTAAAGTCGGGCAACAGTTCGTACCCCAGGTTCGAAAAACCAATTATCCCCAGCAAGGCGAATACGCTGAAAATAACGATGATCAGCGAAGGGCGGTTGATTGATATTTGTGTAATGTTCATTTTGAATTAATTTAAAATTAATAATTACGAATTACGAAATCGGATTGCGTGACTTTATCGTAATTTGAATTTTACCAAGAATTTTGCAAATTTCTTCAGCATCATTATACAAGCTTTCAAACTCACTATCAGATAAATAATCTGTTTTATTGAGTAACTTCAACCAGTAAATAGATTCTCTGGCTTCTTTGTATGAGATGCCTAATTTGTTTAAGAAATCTTTTTCGGATACGCCTCCTATCGATTCCTCAATGTTTGCTCCTATGCTTGTTCCACTGCGAAGCAATTGCTTTGACAGAACAAACTCCGTTTTTTCAGAAGTCAGATATTTATATAAATTCACTATTCTGATTGCAAAAGCAAATGACTTTTCCTGTATGATATTATTCGTTTTCATTTTTCCTCATTTTTTAAATTCGTAATTCGTAATTCGTAATTTTTAATTGCTTATTGAAACATTAGCTCCGTCGAATAAATTCACAAACCCGTTGGTGACAATTATATCGTCAGCAACTAATCCTGCTGACACTATAACTTTGTTCTGCAGCCTGTTCGCCAGGGTGATATTTTGCAGAACAGCTTTCCCGTTTTTTACCAGGTAAACCTGCGGTTGAATGTTTGATCCAACGATTGCCGATGCGGGAATAATAATATGCGGTTTATCATCTGTGCTTTCCAGTTTAACTTTCCCAAACATTCCTGCCTTAATTTTTAAATCAGCCGTATTGCTAACCGTAAACTGAACCGGGTAACTATTACCTATATTGGATTTACTTCCTGTCATGCTTACTTTTCCTGACAAAGAAGTTTCCGGATACACGTCGGATGAAAGCACATACAATTGATTCATTTTAAATTGATACAATTCATTTTCGGGCACATTGGCGGTAAATTTCAACAACGAAATATCTGTAATCTGCAGCAAAGGAACGCCGGGAGCCGCATAAGCTCCCACTTCGGTAAGTTTGGCAGTCACAATTCCGCTAAAAGGAGCTACAATAGAGGTTTTGTTTATTTGTTCGAGCAAAGTTGCTTTTAGAACCTGTGCGGATTTCAAACCTAAAATTGTCTTTTCTAACTGAACGCCCTGTATGGCATCGGCTTTAGCAAGTACGGTATATCGTTTTACATCGGCTTCCAACCCTTCAATCTGAAT
>JBBSDC010000182.1:0-7425 GCA_038249705.1 Bacteroidales bacterium
AGGTAAATCCGGCACCCTTGAGCGCTTTCAGTTTTACCGAAAATGTTGAAAACATACAGGGGCAGGTTCAGTTTACCAACGGAAGTCTCGGTGCAAACGAATATTTTTGGGATTTTGGCAACGGAGCTATTTCCTATGTTGCTTCGCCGCTGATCACCTACGCCGACGATGGTATATACAACGTGATGCTTGTGAGCGTAAGTGACCAGGGCTGCCACGATACCGCCATGATTGCCTACGAAATGATGTTTAAAGGACTTTACGTTCCGAACGCCATGGCACCGGGCGGAACCATGCAGTCCACACGGATTTGGAAACCGATAGGCGTAAACCTGGCCACGTACACCGCCGAAATTTACAACAGCCACGGCATGTTACTATGGAAAAGTTCAAAACTGGATGAAAACGGCGCACCATCCGAAAGCTGGGATGGTACTTACAACGAAAAGCCCTGCCAGCAGGATGTTTACGTTTGGAAAATCACTGCTATTTTCCGCGACGGAAGTATCTGGTACAACACGGATGTGGGCGAACGCAAAGGACTTTCGGAACCTAAATGGGGAACGGTGATGTTGGTGAGGTAGGGGGGAGCCAGTTTTAATTAATCAATATTAAAAAATTTCAATAAATGAGAGACAATAGTTTATGGAGAGCTATCACATACTGCAAAACTGACTAAGGATTCGAAGCAACTGATTTTTATCGAAAAATTAAGTATTCATCATTATTCTTTCTAAAGTTTGAAACAAAAGCTTTTGGGGTATCAGCCAACTAAGCTTTTCTTTTCGAAGGTGGTAAATAAAAAATGTGTTTCAGGAAAAGTACTGGCTCCTCGCCATAAAGATTGTAAAACCCTTCAAGAAATGTATTAAATGGCTTTTGTCCCGGAATTGCTTGTTCCTTTGCGATTGAGGTAATATCTACAAATTCAATGCTGACTGCACGTTTCGGGACAAAAAACAGAAAATTGGCCACAGTATAAAAAATGCCTTTAATTAACTGAATTGAGAAATCCGGTGATTTTCCGGTACGGGCTTTCGACCACATGCTTCCCCACAATCCGGATATTCGTACACCAACTATCTGAACATTTTCAGGGATTGTACTTACAATATGGTATGCCGACTTTTTATTAAAAATTTTCTCATAACCCTGCGCCGCAAGCTGTCCACTGGGGTAAATTACAATATTTTTTTTACGTTTGAATCCTTTATAAACTGAGCGGGTAATTGATTTTAAAACCTGTGTATCGCGGTTGCCCGTTTCCAGATCACTTACACGAACGGCTCCGAGTCGTTTAAAATACCATTTTGCTATTGGCAAATCGAAGTATTTTTCGGACATAACCGGCGTTGCAGTTGAGAACCGGTAAATTTGACTTAGCAGAATTATGGGATCAATCAATCCCTGGTGATTAGGTAAAAAAAGTATGGGCGAGCTGTTCTGTAGTATTTCAGAGCCTTTAATTGAAATCCTGTAACGGATACGAAGCATAAGCCTGATCTTAAAAGCTAAAATTTTTGATAGCAAGAGAATGAATGTGTCTGCGTTTCTCATTTAAGGTCAGCCTATTTTTTGTCAAAATTAATGAATCCGGGTTAATTAAAATTGATTCCGGCAGATAAAAAATGTCATCTGTAGGTAAAATCAGAAGCAGTGTTTGAATCTGATTCAAATAAAAATAGTAGTTTTATCCGAAAATAGTCACAATCATATGCATAAAACGGTTTTGCCAGTAAATTCCTCAAAAGTTATAAACGCATGGTGTACCTACGATATAGCCAATTCAGCTTATATGTTAAGTGTGAATACCGTTTTGTATCCGATATTCTATCAGCAGGTAACACATAAAGCTTTTGGGTCGGAAATGGTAACATTCATGAATATGAATATTAAGAATACCGTTTTGTACGAATACGCCATTGCATTGGGATATTTTTTAGTAATTCTGCTAACTTTATCATTATCAGGGATTGCCGATCTGGGCGGATACCGTAAGCGATTCATGCAGTTCTTCACCGTATTAGGTTCTTTTGCATGCATGGGATTGTTCTTTTTTACAGGTGAAAATATACTGTTGGGACTATTACTTCCCATGCTGGCGGTAATAGGCTTTGCCGGATCATTGGTTTATTACAATTCATTTTTACCAATTATTGCTACACCCGACCTGCACGACCGCATTAGCGCCAAAGGTTTTTCGTTTGGATATGCCGGAAGTATGTTATTGCTTATATTCAATATTTTTTCGTTGCAGCAATTTCAGGTGTTTGGGTTTCAGGATAGCCTGGAAGCCATTCGGTTTTCGTTTATCGAAGTGGGTATTTGGTGGCTGGCTGTTTCTCAGATTGCTTTTTACTATTTGCGCGAAGAACGTAAGGAAGTTCGTTGGGATATAACCATTTTTACCAAAGGCTTTCATGAGGTTTTTAAAGTATTTGGTTTTATCAAAAAACATAAAACCATGTCACGCTTTCTACTGTCCTTTTTCTTTTTCAGCATGGGTGTACAAACTATCATTATTGTAGCCTCTCTTTTCGGAAAGGCAGAACTGGGAATCACTGATACTAAACTGATTATGACAATTCTGCTCATTCAATTAGTAGCGGTTGCCGGTGCATATATTTTCGGAAGAGTTTCTACCCGTTTTGGAAACCGGACATCGTTGCTTTGGATGCTTGCTATCTGGATTTTTATTTGCCTTTCAGCCTATATTGTGCATACCGAATATCAATTCTATGTTTTGTCAGCATTAGTGGGTCTTGTAATGGGAGGGATACAGTCGCAGGCGCGCTCAACCTGGTCGAAACTTATCCCTGCCGATACTTCTGACACTGCATCTTATTTCAGCTTTTACGATAGTGCCGAAAAATTAGCGATTGTAATAGGGATGCTTGGTTTTGGCATTATTGAACAGGTAACAGGCAGTATGCGAAACAGCACTTTGCTATTATCCTTATTCTTTATAGTAAGTTTTCTAATTATTGCGTTCACTAAATTGAAAAAAGAAGAAGTTTTATCTGCATAAAACAGCCTTCATATTTTAGTACTGGCGGGGGAGGGGAGATATTAAAATTAAACGAATTTGGTGATTATGTATTCATAGGGAACGCATCAATTTGGGTTAGCTAATTTATCACAACCCGAAAGGCAGAATTTCCCAAAAAAAAATCTCCAAAGTTTAAACAATGGAGATTTAGGATTTAGTTCAACAGCTTTGTATTCAGTTATTTATTGCAAGTATCGAAATGTATTTTATCAGGTTCCAGGCTGATACATATTTTTATCTGATTTATTTTTCAATGGAATTACACCACCCATTTCGCCCATTACATTTACAAGGTCGCTTCCGGTTGGAACTACAATTTTCGAATTATCCTTTAATGATGTTTCCATAGCCTGTATGCGACGTAACATTTGCGCATTACCAACGAAATATTTCTCAGCTGATTCATTTACCAGTTGTATTGCCTGCGCTTCACCTTCGGCGCGTAGAATTGCCCCTTGCTTAATCCCTTCAGCTCTTCTGATTTCAGCGCGTTTTTCGCCATCAGCTTTGGTTTCGGTAGCTGTCGCATAATCAATTGCCGCTATCTTTTCATTTTCTGCTTTCACAATTTTGTTCATTGTTTCCTGCACATCCTTCGGCGGATCAATTTCTTTAAGCTCGGTACGTACTATTTCAATTCCCCAGCTTTCAGTTTCGATAAGCAATGTGGAATGCAACTCTTTATTGATTTTTCCACGCTCACTATTTGCTGATTTAAGTGTCATTGTGCCAATAATGTTACGCAAAGTAGTCCTGGCAAGGTTAACAATCTGGTATTCAATGCTGTTAACATTATACTGCGAATTCATTACACTTTCTTCGTCAGGCTTTATTTTAAAATATACTTGTGCGTCAACCCTGGCATTCAGATTGTCGTTGGTAATAATTTCCTGAGGTTCGGCGTTGATCATCTTTTCGGTGATATTGATTTTGTACATTTTGTCGATAACCGGTATAATCCAGTTAAAACCAGCAGTGGCAAAATGATGATATTTACCAAGCCTTTCCACAAGAGCCCGGTTTGTAGGTCGTACAATACGTATTCCGGCAAAGAAAAAAAGGAGAACAGCTCCAATAATGATGGTTAAAAGATTTCCCATAACAGAGATTTTGAAAATTTTTAAATGATTGGTTAAAAACTAAACAGGATTTTTACAAATATAAAATATTCAGATATATGGCTTGGCGTTTTGAAAAGAAAAATTTATCAACTTTCCCAAATTACAAAAACGTAAATTTTTATTGCCTTTGCCAGAACTTAAGTGAAACGTACAAATTAACTTACTCAAAACTTATGAAGGGCTAAGCTTCGTTTTTTTTACAATTTTTTTATGTTAATGCCCTACGGGCAATATTCCTCTTCCGTATTTTCCTTTATTAATGTTGAAGTCCTACGGACTATAGCAGATAGCCCGGTGCTCCAACATTCAACACTAATCAATGATCATTTAGTTTGGTGGCCGTAGTTATTTCTATCTCACTTACAATTGAGGAATTTATTTTGAAAGTCTCACTAAGGTTCACTCTATTGTTTTTTTTAAACCTATAAAATTCAAAAGGATATCCTTTGCACTCTTTTTTATTGACTTTGCAGCTTAGCGGCTAAATGCTTTTTTTTTACCGCAAGGATGCGATTAAAGAAGCAATGGGCGCAAAGTTTACGAATTGATCAGGTTAAAAAAGTTCAGGCTAATACTTACTATAAAACGATTTTAAATAGGGAGATACCTGACTAAAAATCGGTTTTGTGAATTCGATAAACAGATCCTGCGGACCCGGAGGCGAAATGGGTTTCTTGCGGCAAACCGCCAGTTGATCGTTATTGAGTGCCCTTTCGTCGCCGTTATAAAATCCCCATTCGGTAAACCATACATATTGACCAGTAAATTTTCGCTGCGAAACCACATTGTTTAACTGAAAATCAATAATTGTAACATCAAGTACACCGTTGGAAATGAGTTCCCTGCGGTTGGTTGTAAGTTTGGCTTTTACGGTATTGTAAACTTTTTGTTTTGTGCCATCGGGCATGTTTACTGAACCTACTTCTACACTGTCGCGCGAGTATTCGCGAACCGTTTCTTTATCATAAACCTGACCTGTTACAAATTCGTCGAAGTTCATTCGCAGTATCTGGTCAGGACTTTTAATACCGGATTTTGTAGCTGATTCAGGCGAGTAATATTCGACAAACTCATTGGGCCTGTTGCTTTTAAGCGATTCAATCATCTGGTTAAGGAAAAAGTCGGACGAAAGCTGATACTTCCTGGGAACCTGTATTTGCTCAACAATCACCTTTAAGGTTGCATAAAATTTTGCATTCGCTATTCGCTCATTTACATCCCTGTAACCGGGAACAAAATGATTGGCTTCACTGTAATTGTAATATGCATCCTTCCATGAAAGCCGTGTATTTATCTGCTCATTTTTTAAACCTGTATTATACTGTTCTTCAGCTGCCTGGGTGCGTGCATGAGCTAATTCGCCGGTATAGTAATTTACATTTGGAAAAATATTTAAAGCTGCCGGACATCGACTTACTTCGTCGGCCAGGCGATTCATTTTTTCGTAATAATCAACTATTTCGGAGTATTTATATGGACTATTGGTGCTCAAAGCATAATTAATTTTTCCCTGGAAATATGTGATCGACATGGGATAACTGTCCTTTACAGCATTGAGTGCTTTTTTCGAATCGGGATTGCTCCTCAATCGGTTTACAGCCTTCAGAGTGGCATTGTAGTAATCGCCACGCTCGTATGCTTTTTTGCCTGTTGAACAAGAAATCAGTAAAAAACTGAAAATAAGAGAAGTAAGTATAATCCGCGACATATTCCGGAATATTAAATTTAACATTTAGATTTTTTTCATTGCGAAGGTAGGGAAACATTGCAATGCATGGAGAAAAAGTAGTAAATGTTACTTCTTTTTTTAGCTTCATTTCCACATAACATTTGTTCATCCCCAAAAGTAGAATTCCGGAGCACGGCTTTTACACCTAAAACATACTTTGCGTTTATATCCGGTGACATTGAAGTGCTGATGTAATTTTTGCTCTACATACCGATTGTAAAATAAAACACAGCACCTTCTCCGGCTCTGGATTCAGCCCAAATCCGACCTCCATGCCTGTGGATGATGCGTTGCACGGTTGCAAGTCCGATACCGGTTCCTTGAAATTCCGTTTGTTTATGCATACGCTGGAAGGCGCCAAATAATTTCCGGGCATTTTCCATATCAAAGCCTACTCCATTATCTCGAATATAAAATGTAGTTAAGCCATCCGATTCGCGTTTTCCGAATTCAATCAGGCTCAAGGGTTCCAATCCGCTGAATTTGAAAGCATTATCAAATAGATTTGTAAGTACAATTTCGAGCATGGCCGGATCACAAACCGCAATAAGGTCTTGCTCAATCCTGAAATCAAACTTACGGTTAGCATTGGTTTCAAGTAACCTGTCAGTAATTGTATGAGCCAGTTCACTTAAATTTACTTCAATCAGTTTCATTTCGAACCTGCTAACACGCGAAAGTTTGAGTAAATCATCAATCAGATGTCCCATGCGTTGGGCTTCGCTCCGAACCCGACTGAGAAATACACGGCCCGGTTCATCAAGCTGTTCATTATAATCTTCGAGCAGAGCGAGGCTCCAGCCATCAATTCCACGTAATGGAGCGCGTAAATCGTGCGATACGGAATAGCTGAATGCCTCCAGTTCTTTATTGGCTTGCTCCAGCTGAAGGGTACGTTGCTGCACCCGCAGTTCGAGTTCCGAGTTCAAATTGTGAATTTCAGCTTCGGCTTGTTTGCGTTCAGTAATATCAATGTTAAATCCGGCAATTCCGTCAATAGTACCATCAATATAAATCGGAGCAAGTATTTGTTGGAAGTTCCGGGGAACTCCGTTTATTTCATAAACAAATTCATCATTTATAATCTCACCGTTCATTGCTTTCTGGTTATTTGAATTCCAGTTTGCAATTACTTCCTCAGACAGATTTGAATGATCAGGCTTTTTCCCAATAATTGATCCGAAATGATCAACAACAAGTTTATTTTCAAGAGTTCCATATCCGTTTTTGTCACGTGCCCATATTTCGAAAGGAGCATGTTCAAAAAAAGTTCGAAGCAGTGATTCGCGTTTTCGAAGTTCATCTTCAGTCATTTTCATTTCGGTAATATCCCTGCCATACACAACAAGGCCTTTTCGTTTCTTATCAGCGTAATAAAGCGGACGTTTTATAATATCGTAAATATGAAATAGTCCTGAAATGTCGGGAATTATTTCTTCTGTTCTGCTTCCGGTTTCATTGGTCCAGGCAATTTCGTCTGTTACAATGCAATTACTAAATGCTTCCTTAAAAACTGGTGATGTTAA
>JBBSDC010000183.1:0-7176 GCA_038249705.1 Bacteroidales bacterium
CCTACGACGAAAAAGCACTCTCCACTTTAAACCAAATACGCAGAAAACAGAAATCTGACACTGCACTTCCGCTTTTCCACCCGGCTCTTGATCTGAACATCACTAACGATAAATGCAAGAGTTGTCATAGCCGGTCAGGACGTATATCAATGAATTACGAAGGCTGGCATGAAACTGAAATGAAACCGGAAACGGTTAAAGGCAAAAACAATTATCAGGTTTTACCAGATAAACGGGTTTTTGTAAAAATTTCAGCAGATATTCATCATCAGAAAGGGATGCTTTGTATTGACTGCCATGGATCGTACGAACTTATGGGAGATGGGAAAAATTACGCCCACAAGGAAGACGCTGTAAAAATACAATGCAGCGACTGCCATACATCGAAAGCAAACAGGCGGAAATTGCTGGCGGAAACTGACCAGGAAACCCAACTGATTACATGGTCGCGGAAATTCAAAACGGAAGGGGTAGAGGTTATTTTAACTCAAAAAGACGGGAAGCCTCTTTTAAATACACTCGTTGAAGAGCAAGGCACCAGACTGAGCATGATTAAGAAATCAGGAGCCGGAACCGTTATCATGAAACCTCCGGCCAGCGCCTGCACCGAAGGCAAAGCACATGCCAGGCTTAGTTGCGAAGCCTGTCATGCAGCCTGGGTGCCGCAATGCATTGGTTGTCACAACAGTTACGAAAGCCTGACAAAAGGTTTCGATATGCTTAAAAATACATCACGCAAAGGGACCTGGATTGAATATGCTACGGAAGGAATGGCTGAACCTCCGGTACTGGGAATTAACAATGCAGACAAATCGAAGAAAAACGGAATGGTTGGTACATTTACGCCCGGTATGATCATGACGATTGATAAAGGATCATTTGGCAAAGATAAAGGAACTATTTTCCACCGTTTGTATGCACCTGCCTCTGCACATACCACACAACGGGAAGGCAGAAGCTGCAAATCCTGCCATAATGATCCGCTGGCAATTGGCTATGGGAGGGGAAAACTGACTTATTCAGCAGCAGGGAAATGGAGTTTTGAGTCTCTTTATAAAAACAGTAAGTATGACGGATTGCCGGAAGATGCCTGGACCAGCTTTATGCAGGAGCGTAAAGATCAGGCTGCAACACGCATCGGGATGAGACCATTTAACCTTTCGGAGCAAAAAAGAATTTTGACTGCCGGTGCATGCCTTACGTGCCATGATGCAACTTCATCAGTGATAAAGCGAAGCCTTATTGATTTGGATAAGGTTATCCGCGACAGGAGCAAAAAATGTGTTATACCAGTCTGGTAATCAAGTTTTTCAGAAAAAGAACAATTTAATACTGGCTGCAATCAACACCACTGAAAGCACACGTTTGAGGTTAAGTTCCGAAAATGAACGGCTACCCATAGCTGATCCCGCAAAACCAGCTACCATAACACCTGATAACCAATAGATAATATTTGGCTGAAAACTGAAGTGTGAAGTAAACAAACCTGCCAGACCGCTTGCGGAGTTCAGAAAAATGAAAATAGCAGAAGCTGCTGATGCTTCTTTGATTTTTGCATACTTAGCTAGAATGAGAATGGGAGATAACAAAATACCTCCGCCAATGCCGATAATACCCGAAGCCAGGCCAAGTACCAATCCTATTCCAAGTGCCGGTGTCAACGGCGGATCCTTTGTAGTTTCATTCTCAGTATTGCGGACAAGCAGCATACGCATCACTGCAATAATCAACATAATGCCAAGGATGATTTTATAAATGGTAGGGTTAATACTGAACTGTGCCCCGATATAAGCTGCAGGTATTGAAGTGATTAGAAATGGCAGAACTTTCCTCCAGCGCAAAAACCCAGCCCTGTAATACGAAATAAAAGCGATTGCCGATACTACCAAATTGAGTATCAACGCATAATAACGGATTGATCCGGGAGCAAAGCCAAAAAGCGCCATCAGTGCGAGGTATCCGCTGGCTCCGCCATGTCCTACCGAAGAGTAGAAAAATGCAATAAGCATCAGGCCTATTACAAAAAGTAATTCGTTTTGTACCATGGTTCTCCTTTCCAATTCAGTTTGTATTCGGGAGGCTGTACTGTTTCCGGTACAACCCATCGGTTAACATTTCGTATACCTTGCGGTTGTTAGAAATGAAAACTCGGAGAATTATCTGGCAATATTAAGAAAGAATAAAACATGAATGGAAAATTATTTTCTGCTTTTCATCATGTATTCGGCTACCAACAAGTCATGTTTCGAATTGACGTTCAAAAAAAGATTATCCTGGTAAAAGTCCAATTCCGAGTTGATTATCAAGCGATTGATACTTATTTCTTCAAACAGATCAGGTAATTTGTAATTCCCTTTCTGAATGTAAGCACTCATCTGGTCCAATACTGTTAAACTGTAGAATCCACAAAGCGGTTCGTAATGGCGGTTACCCTGCCAGGGAACTGCAACCTGGTACCCTGAAGAATTTTGCAAGATAAATGACAGTAATTCTTTTGAAACAAATGGCATATCACAGGAAAGGACAAGGTTATTGTTTGTTGCTGATTGACGTAATGCTGAATAAATCCCACCCATAGGGCCAATGCCGGGAAATTCATCAGCTACTACCTTGTAACCAAATCCGCTATATTCTGCTGAAAAAGAACTGATAATTATATCGTCGCACAATCCGCAAAGTCCTTCTATAGCATAACTGACCAGTGGTTTCCCGAAAAGCTTCTGCATACCTTTGTCCGTGCCCATCCGGGAACTTTTACCTCCTGCCAGAATTATTCCGGTTACTTTCATATAGATCCCCTGTAGGTCAAAATGATTGAAGTGATTAAAAAATCAAAATTACTATAAATGTGCGTTGAAAGGGGAATCCATCTATAAGTTCATAGATAATTGAAAGGGGATATATAGTACTGTTTTGTTTATAAACCTGACTATAAAAAAAAGCTGCTCAACCTGAGCAGCTTTTTTTCAATAAACCAACACCAAACTATTTAACGATTGGATTTTCAGCAACCGAAGCCCATTCGGCATAGGCACCAGCATAGAGTTTTACATTCGGGAATTCTGCAATCTCTTTCAATGCAAAGTAGGTAACAGCAGCTTTAATGCCTGTCTGGCAATAAACCACAATTCCCTTTTCAGGAGTTGCACCCACTTTTGCAGCGGCAGCAATAATTTCATCTTTTGTTTTAAATGCACCTGATGCTGTAAGCATATCCTTGTAATAGAGATAAACTGCTCCCGGCAAATGCCCCTGGCTCTTTTTATCCTTATCCATTCCTTTGTATTCATCCGGCTCACGAACATCGAGCAGAAGTGCATTTGGATTGGCACTCAGCGTCCGAATTGAAGCCATATCAATGTTCATGGCAGCATTAACTACAGGGGTAAATGTTGCAGGTTTCATGGTTACCGGAGTCATAGTCATTGGAATACGGGCCGCCTCCATTTGCCCTGCTTCTTTATGCAAAATACTTACATCCGTTGCGCCGAGGTATTTCAGCACCCACCAAACGCGGCTGTTGTATTTTTGTGAGCCATCGTCGTAAACTATGATTCTCGAAGTATTACTAACACCTTTTTTACTAAAAATGGCAGCTAATTCCTCTGGCGATAGGAACTGGCCTTCGATTGAACCTGTTTTGTACAGACTTTTGTGAGGAATATTGATCGCGCCCTGAATATGCTGTTTTGCATATACATCGGCAGCTTGTACATCAATCACAACTATTGCTTTGTTGGTTTTAAGCTCCTGAGCAAAATCCTTTGCAGATATTGATACCTGCGCCTGTAAAAATAGTACTGCAATAATTCCGGCAATACTAAGAAGTATTTTTTTCATGATATTTTCTTTGGTTTTATACAAATGATAATCCTGATCTATATTCAGAACTTAGTTTAATTTAACCTGTACCTGCAACTGGATCATATCATTAGGAATTTCATTATAATTCGTAATGTCAGTTGACGAACTCGTTTCTATATTGTAGAGATAATTGAGTTGCAGGCGAACCCAGTCGTTGGCATAGTAATTAAGCCCGAAAGTAAGTGTGGACTGACGGAACGCGGTATGATCGTAGTCCTCCTTATTCATATCGGAATCATAGGTTTCGTATTTCGCAAGCGGCATAACCTTAAATTTGGTAGTGTACATAAGCTGGGCAAAATAACCGTTACTTTTAAAATTCCCAATTACAAGTTCGGGAGTTGAGCCACAACCTCCGCCAACAAGTTTTGAACCTTTATCCTGTCCAAAAACATATTCAGACTGAAGGATGAAATTGTACTTTTTTAATGTAACATCAAAGCCATAGCGCATACGTTCATCCATAGCCGTTACTGTTAGATCCGGATTTTTCTGTTTCCCGAAATGATAGCTGCCACCGAGGCTTATCCAATCGTAAGGGGCAATAACCAGCCTGCCGATAAAATCCTTAGCCTGGTCGTTATCTTTCACATTTTTACCTGTACCGTTGGTAACCGAAATAGTGTAGGAGAATACATTTTCCTTTTCGAGGCCAAAGAACTTTTTGGCACCTGTGCTGCCACTGATCATAACACCAAGGTCGCGGTCGGGCGAAGTAAGTTCATTTACAACTCTTGAACGATTGATGGTATATAAATCCTGACAACCTGTTGCTCCAAGCTCGAGACCGAATGGTTTTTTAAACTGACCCATCGAAATTTTAAACCAGGGTTTAAACCAGTTATAGGTTACGAAAGCATCCAAAAGGTAAGGCCCGTTCTGGAATGAACTGAATTCGGCCATTGCATAATAAGAGAAATCGTATGGAATAATGCCGGTAACGCCTAAACGAGCCCTGCGAAAATAAAAGCTATTCTCGTTTTTTGAGCTGCCATCAGCATTTTTACCGTTGAATGCCATCCTGAACTCAGGCTGTAAATAGCCAATAACGGAAACACCCCCTGTTGAAGATGTAGGCTCCATACAACCTTGTGCATATACTCTTACGGAAGTAAAAATGGATAGAAAGAGGAGTACTTTGAAAAGTCTTTTCATAGAATATTTTTTTTAGAAAAGGGGAAGAATCCAATGATCCCTCCCCTCCTGATTGTAGAATTTAAAAGAAATTAGTTAGTAACAACAGCCCAGTTTTTAGCTCCGGGATAAACTGCTTTTTTTGCAGCTTTTAGCTGATCGTAAACCAGACGATTGGCACCGAAACCAATACCTTTGGTTTTGTAGCCAAGTACATTAAGCCAAAAACTAGCAATACTTGAGGTTTGGCCGGTGTAGCAATATACCAGTTCCTCTTTCGAAGGATCGAATGCTTTGATAAGGTCACCTGCAATGGCAATAGTAGGCACATTATAAGCTCCTGAGAAGTGACCGAAAGTTGTATAATCGGCGTTAACCCAGTAATTAATAATCTGATAATTAGCCGGGTTTGCCAATACATCAGATCCGGCTGCTGTTGCAAATCCGGCATTTAATACAGCCTGTACACGTTCTTTAAGAATAGCAGCACCATCGGTTGAGGCTGAAGTCCATACAGGTTCAGTAAATACTCCGGTTGCAGGAGCTGCGGTTGTTACCCAGTTTGCACTGCCAACTGCAATGTTTCCGTTGGCCTGAATTTCCTGGCCTGAGTTAGCAACCCAAGGGCCTTTAGTAGCTGCATTCCAGCCTGCCATACCCCATTTGAGAACAACAGCAGTAGGAAAACCAGAAAGGCGTAAAGCCATAACAGCCTGACCGGCAGTTTGCCCGGTGAAGCATACCACACATATAGGCTTGTCTTTATAGCCAGCTGCAGTAGTAACAACATCTTTTAAAGCCACATTGATGGAATTCTTGATATGACCGGTAGCATAGTCAGTTGCAGGGCGGATATCAAATACATGATAACTTGGCATTGTGCTGTTAACTGAATCCACAGGACCTCCCATTTTAACGGATTTAGGATCAACAATCCAGTTTTTTGCCAGGTCAGGAAGATCAAGTGTATTGGTAACCATGTAGGTTTTCAGAGTCAGGTAAGCGTTTACAGTTTCCGGTGCGTCCTTTTTACATGAGGCTAAAAACAATACCGGCATAAAAGCCAGAATTATTGAGAGGTTAATAAGTTTTTTCATAAATTTTTTTGTTTTAGGTTTTGAATGAATTTGTTATTTACTGATTGATTGGTTTTTATATTGTTATTCAGTTCACAAAACTATCTTCAAAAACGCTGCAACAAGACAAAAATAATATTGGCTTAAATGGTAATAAAGATGCGTTACGTCAATAAAAAAATGATCCATATCATAAAATAATGAATTCTTTACTGTACTTTTATCCGCAAATAAAAAACATTTATATGCCACTATCAACCACCGACACATGTGTTTCGTTTATTTACGAACTTTCCTGCTTCGATCTGCTTACTCCTGAAGAGAGGGAACTTTTAGAAACCCGTTCGGTACTTGTGAATTATAAGAAAGGGGAAAACATCTGCAAGCAGGGTTCGTTTGCATCGCATATTATGTACCTCGAAAAAGGATTAGTAAAAATTTACCTGGAAGGAAACCCGAAAGATCTGATTTTAACGATTACTCCGGAGAAAAACCTGATGGGACTTCAGGCATTGTACGAGGGGAATAATACATTTTTATACAGCATCAGCACTTATACAAATACAAGCGTACGGTTAATTGATATCCAGATTTTCAAACAGTTACTAAAACAAAATCCGCAGTTTGCCTACAGGATCATTAATATTCTGAATGAGAGCACTTCACAATCGTATGGCCGGTTCTTCAGCCTTACCCAAAAACAGCTTCATGGCAGGCTGGCTGATATATTACTTTGCCTTTCGCGGAAAATATTTAAGTCAGTGGAATTTGACTTACCCCTATCACGTAGCGACTTAAGCGACCTTACCAGCATGTCAACCGAGAGTGTCATCCGCATTATGAAGGACTTTAAGGACGACCGGATTATTGATATCAATAACAAATCAATTACCTTGTTGGATATACCCAGGCTTGAGACCATCAGTGCAAAAGGGTGATTGTTTCTGATATAATTGTCAACTTCTTTCTCCGGATTATTGAAATCGCAGCCGCATTTGTTGCAATTATACCAGTCGCTGTCGTAATATACTTTGCCGCCTTCGATACTGATTTGCCTGCCTTCAACAAACGCTTTTGCAATTTTCTGACGGGCAGCCGAATA